>SKQJ01000194.1 GCA_007119075.1 Bacteroidales bacterium
CCCTGGCAGCCTCGGGGTCAGGACATTCAGCCGCCCGGCCACCCGGCCCTCGGTTACGGATGTTTGGGGACTGAGGTTTAAACCGGAGCGATTTCGGCAGCTGTCGCTTGCCGGCAGGTCCTTAATGATCAAGGGACTGAGGTTTGGACCGATGGGGGAAAACACCAAAATATTTTAAAAAAACAATACTATGTATTGCATAGTAGTAAAAAAAATATATATCTTTGCATAGGATATAAACAGGCAATAACAGGTATTCTGAAATCAGGGAGACTGCAAGCCGAGGGGGGACTGAAGTCAGGCGGATTGTAAACCAGGGACGGTGAACCAGGGAGACTGCCAACCGGGGGGACTGAAATCGGGCAGATTGTAAACCAGGGACGGTGAACCAGGAAGACTGTAAACTTGTTATAGCATTAATAATCAGGGAAATTAATATAAAATTACAACCCCATGAAAAAAACGATAACTGTTAATCTTGGCGGAACGGTCTTCAGCATCGATGAAGATGCTTATGACCTGCTGCGTGTCTATCTTGAAAAGATAGAAAGCCACTTTACCGGCAATGCCGACCGACAGGAAATAATTAATGACATCGAAGCGCGCATTGCCGAATTGCTGTCGCCGGGCAACCATTCCCTGAGCCATGCAATTACCCTGAAGGATGTGGAAGAGATAATCGTGATAATGGGAGAGCCCGCAGAATTTGCCGGCGAAACCGGGGAAACCGGTGAGCCCGTCGGGAGCCCGGCCCCTGGCGGAAGGTCACGAAAAAGGATTTACCGCGATGTGGATAACCGCGTGCTCGGAGGTGTCTGCAGCGGCCTCGGCGCCTATCTGTCGATCGATGTTGTATGGATCAGGATAATATTCGTGATCCTGGCACTGATCGCCTTTTCCGGCGTACTGGTTTACCTGTTGCTCTGGATCGTGGTGCCCCCTGCCGTTACCACGGCCCAGAAGCTTGAAATGAAAGGCGAACCTGTAAATATTCATAATATCGGCAGGGCTGTAAGGGAGGAATTTGAAAACGTAAGGAAGAATTTCAAAATTTAACCGGACCTGTCAACCGACAAATCAAAGATCAAGGCTATGAACAGAGAGAATTTTTACGGAAAGGTCATCGTGATGGGTTTCCCCGGAAGGGAAACGGAAATTGCGATTTTACGAAACAGGCTATTCAGCCTGCTTCTTGCTGCCGCTTCAATTTTATTGATACTTAAAATATTACAGATATGAACCTGGAAAACACCAAGGCACAGATGAGAAAAGGGGTGCTGGAATACTGTATTTTGTCGATTCTTGCTAATAATGACGCATATGCATCAGACATAATCAATGAGCTCAAGGATGCCAGAATGATAGTTGTGGAGGGAACGCTGTATCCGCTGCTGACCCGCCAGAAAAATTCGGGGCTGCTCAGCTACCGGTGGGAAGAATCGCAACAGGGGCCTCCCAGGAAATATTATACCCTGACCGAAAAAGGCAAATCATTCCTTGCCGAACTCGACAATTCCTGGCAGGATCTGATCACTGCCGTAAGCTCTATTAACCGGAAACGGACCCATTCCGAAATTTAAAACCTCAATGCGATGAAGAAGGCAATAAAAATCAACATCAGCGGAGTGATTTTTCATATAGACGAAGATGCTTATGAAAAACTCAACGCCTATATCAAATCGATCGAGCTTTATTTCCTCGACAAGGAAGGGGGCAAGGAAATTGTCGATGATATCGAGGCACGTATCGCTGAACTGTTCCAGTCGCGGACAGACAACCAGAAACAGGTCATCACCATCGGGCATGTGAATGAAGTCATCGGGATAATGGGAGATCCGAGCGATTTTGTTGAGGCCGCTGAAGAAGCGGTTGAGCCTGCGGACGAAGCGGCCGGCGAAGGAAAGAAGAAGATTGCCCCGGGGCCCAGGAGGCTTTACCGGGATCCTGACAATTCGGTTTTCGGCGGCGTCTGCGGCGGACTCGGGGCTTATTTCGGGATAGACCCGGTATGGATAAGGATACTTTTTGTCATCCTTCTGATTGCAGGTTACGGAGTCTGGGGCCTGGTTTATATTGTTTTGTGGATCGCTGTGCCCAGGGCTGTGACTATTTCCCAGAAACTTGAAATGAAGGGCGAACGGGTAACGGTTTCCAACATAGAAAAAACCGTTAAGGAGGAGTACGAGGGGGTAAAGGCAAATTTCAAGAAGTTCGAAAAAACGGAAGGATATAGCCAGGCCTCCTCGGCGGTCGAAGAGATCTTCCAGGTGCTGGGAAGAATACTTACGGTCCTCCTGAGGGTTGTGGCCGTGCTGGTAGGCGTGGTGCTCGTTTTCGCGGGATTTATCATTCTGATGACATTCCTGGGAATGTTTGTTTTCGGCTCACCTTTAATCCCGGGCTGGTTTAATGGCGACATCTTCAACGTAAATGAGTTCTTTTCCGCATTCATCGACCCGACAAGCCTCACCATAATGCTGGTGGCACTGTCTCTTGCCGTATTGATTCCATTGGTTGCCATTATTTATGGCGGAATAAAACTTGTATTCCAGCTCCGGACGCGTGATGGCGGACTGGGACTGGTTACGCTGGTTATCTGGATTGTGGCTGTTTCAGTGCTTTTTAGCATGGCCTTCGCGGAAGGCAGGAAATTTGCCTTCGAGGAAACTTCCAGGGAAAACGTGATTATATCTGCACCTGCGGGCAGCCCTCTGTATCTGCAGC
>SKQJ01000250.1 GCA_007119075.1 Bacteroidales bacterium
ATAAAACCCAATATTATGACAAATACCAGACAGGTCGGCGAAAAACTGAAAAGCATCCGTGTGCTCAGGAACATCACCATTGCCGAACTGGCAGAACGCGCAGGGATGACAGAGGAAGTCATTAGCCTGATTGAAGAGGGCAGGGAGTTGCCTTCCTTGTCGCCATTGATCAAAATAGCACGCTCCCTTGGAGTGAGGCTGGGAACGTTTATAGATGATACCGCTGTTCTCGGACCGGTAATCAGCCGCCATGGCGAGGTTCGAAAAGGGATCAGCTTTTCGACAGGCGGAAGGGGCTACAATCCCCACCTGGATTTCCACCCCCTTGCAGGGGACAAGTCCGGAAGGCATATGGAACCCTTTATCGTTGAAATTGAGCCCTCCCCCGCCCCGAAAGAAGCGTTTTCCAGCCATGAGGGCGAGGAATTCCTGTATATCCTTTCGGGGGAAATTGAAATTCATTACGGAAGGGAAAAACATGAACTTTCCGAAGGTGACAGCATCTATTTTGATTCAATTGTAAGGCACAGCATATGGTGTCCGGGACCTGCTGCCGCAAAAGTCCTCGCAGTGGTTTATGCTCCTTTTTAAGAATTCAGATCAGTATGGAATTATTGAATATGACACTGGGACAATGCCTGGAACAATGGGCCGTGA
The DNA here is from genome assembly GCA_007119075.1 of Bacteroidales bacterium. Classification (GTDB taxonomy): domain Bacteria; phylum Bacteroidota; class Bacteroidia; order Bacteroidales; family PUMT01; genus PXAP01. The sequence continues at coordinate 658 of SKQJ01000250.1, forward strand.
AAAGTCCAGACCGGGAATTTCTGGTCTATCCCGACAGAAACCTCCGGTTCAGCTATGCCGTTTTCAACCAAAGGGTTGACAGGCTTGCCAGGGCCCTGCTTGAGATCGGGATGAGGCCGGGCGATAAGCTGGGTATATGGGCCAACAATGTGCCCGACTGGCTGACCCTTATGTTCGCCACGGCCAAAACTGGCGTAGTGCTGGTCACAATTAATACGAATTACCGGCTCCATGAGCTTGAGTACCTTGTGAAGAATTCGGATCTAAAAACCATTTGCCTGGTCGACAGGTTCCGCGACAGCGACTATGTGAGCATGATCTATGAGCTGATTCCCGAACTGAGGGAATGCCAGCGCGGCAAGCTTGAATCTGCGAAATTCCCCGTACTGGAAAATGTTATTTTCATCGGCCCCGAAAAACACCGCGGCATGTATTCCCTGCCGGAATTGCTGTTGCTGGGTTCTCAGCTGGATGATTCGCGGCTTAATGAGATAAAAGAGGGCATAGATGCCCATGATGTGGTTAATATGCAGTACACTTCCGGCACCACCGGGTTCCCTAAGGGTGTAATGCTCACCCATCATAATATTGTCAATAACGGCTATACAATCGGCCAATGCATGAAATATACCCAGGAGGACCGGCTTTGTGTGTGCGTACCTCTTTTCCATTGCTTTGGCTGCGTTCTGGCGGCATGCGCCGTCATAACCCACGGGGCAACAATGGTGATGGTGGAAAGCTTTGAACCCCTGCTGGTGCTGGCCTCGGTCCAGAAGGAAAAATGCACGGCCCTGTATGGCGTGCCTACCATGTTCATTGCGGAATTGAACCACCCCATGTTCAGCATGTTTGATCTTTCATCACTGCGGACCGGCATCATGGCCGGGGCTCTCTGTCCGGTCGAAACAATGAAGGCCGTGATGGAGAAGATGAATATGAGGGAGGTCATCATCGTTTACGGGCTTACGGAAACTTCACCGGGTATGACTGCCACCACTACATCCGATCCGGCTGAATTGCGTGCGACCACTGTTGGCAAGGCACTGCCGTTTGTGGAGGTTTCGGTAAAGGACCCCAAAAGCGGCAGGGAATGCGAAAGAGGGGTTCAGGGCGAATTATGCTGCCGTGGGTACAACATAATGAAGGGATATTACAAGAATCCCGGGGCGACTGCTGAAGCCATCGACCCGGAAGGCTGGCTTCACTCGGGGGACCTTGGCGTAATGGATGAGAACGGGTATGTAAGGGTTACCGGACGCATCAAGGATATGATCATCAGGGGCGGCGAAAATATCTATCCACGTGAGATAGAGAACTTTTTGTTCGGGATGCCTGAAATACAGAACGTGGAGGTGGCCGGTGTCCCGGACCAGAAATACGGCGAGGAGGTCGGGGCATTCATCATACTAAAGGAGGGTGCCGATCTGAAGGAGGAGGACGTCAGGGATTACTGCCGCGGCAAGATTTCCAGGCACAAAATTCCCAGGTACGTTTTTTTCATGAAGGAATATCCGATGACGGCCAGCGGGAAGATCCAGAAATACAAGCTCAGGCAGTGGGCGGCCGAGAACCGCTACCAGGGTATTTAGCCAGACTGCTAAAAGGTTACCCGGTCAGAACGGCCGCCGGGGTCGCCGTGAAGAGTTGTCGCCATGTCATTCGACAGGACCGGCTTCCTCTATCATTTTTTCGATACTTTCTTTCAGACCATCCAGGCTTTTCAGTGTTTCCCCTTTTAATTCATCCAGCCTGCCATCTGTTGCATTTTTATTAAGGAGATCAATAGTATCGGCCAGTTGCCGGCTCAATTCATCTGCGTTGAAGAGACTGATCATTGTGGTGTGTTTGTGCTTAAGTTCCGAGAGCGAATCCGTATCCCCCTGTTCAATCATCTGGGGATACCGTTCCCCCAGATATTCTAAATCCTCTTTTGCCTGTTCAAGCATTGTCCTGTAAGTTTCCGGATCATTCTTCCTGATGGCTGAAAGAATTTCCTTTTTAGGCTTCCCGGTAGTTTTTTTTGTTTTTTCCTGCAGGGTCTCTTTCTGGTTTGAATAC
>SKQJ01000395.1 GCA_007119075.1 Bacteroidales bacterium
GAAAAAGCCGAATGTCCGGACCATGAATTTGTAATACATTTTTAAACAGGTGGTTAAATACACTTAATGCGAATGCAGGCACAGAAAATCCAGAATGACGTTTTACTAAATTGATACCCCGGGGCATAAAACTTTGGCTTTTAGCCGGTAAGGACAGAAATTTTACCGCGGTTCAAATCGTTGACAAAAATAATTAAAAACAGCAAATACTCAAAATTTCCGGCCCTTAATTCTTTCGGGAGCCGGTCATGTGCTCCCGTGCTGCAGGCTTGCCTTGTTTTACCGGGTGTGACAGGTGCCGGGCCTCCGGGAACGGTCATGTGCTCCCGTGCTGCAGGCTTGCCTTGTTTTACCGGGTGTGACAGGTGCCGGGCCTCCGGGAACGGTCATGTGCTCCCGTATTGCGGCTTGCCTTGTTTTACCGGATGTGATAATGGCAAGGTATCCGGGGCGGACTTTCCGGCCCCCGGTCCATATGGTTGCCGCGCCACCGGTTTGTTGCAGCAAGCAAGATTTGTGAAGTCAGAAATTTCCGGTGATTTCTGAATAACCCGGAAACAGACTTCCCAAAAGGAATAGGTTTGTTGCTGGGGATTTTGACAGACGGGTCAGCTGTTCTGGTCGGCTTGTTCGGTCTGGCTATGGGTATATGCCGGACATCTCTGTACCGTGCAGGAGCATAAAACGGCGGCGGTAAAAAGTATGACTGCCGTAATATGAATGACTTTTTTCATTTTTCCGGATTTGGGTTAATCAACCACGATAAATTTTCGCATCAAATATACATTAAATTTTTTTATCTGAATTTCCCATGAATTGAAAATCCAACAAAGTGCAATGAAACCAACACACACCCGCACACAGTTTTTGGTCCGGCGCAGCGGATCCTGAACCTTTTACAAGAACCGGTAAATATTTTTTTGTATTTTCGAGCGCGAGCGGAATGCTGAATACGAATACATTGCTATTGTAAATTAAAGATTATAAGTGCGATAACCATAATTTATTCTCATGAGAATTAGCAAAATTTTATTTCCTGTTGCTTTCCTGATCAGCTGTTCGATTTTTTCACAGACTGCGCACGTCACCGGTCTCAGGGACAATACTCCGGCAGTCTATGCCCTCACCAACCTCAGAATAGTTACCGGTGTGGATGGCCGCATAATTGATAGCGGCACAATTGTAATACGTGATGGGATGATTGAATCGGCAGGCGAAAAGCTGCCGCTGCCCCCCGATGCCTGGGTCATCGATATGCAAGGTAAATCTGCCTACCCGGGTTTTATCGATATGTGGTCCGGCATGGGGTTCGGTGCCCCGGAATCAACCGGCGTGGCTTATCACCGGAACCCCCGGGTGCGTTCTTGGTTTGATTCTGCATCAGAATACATGCCCGAAAACGATAAAGCGGAAAAATTGCGTTCACAGGGTTTTGTTCTGGCAAATGCCGTTTCTCCCCATGGCATTTTCCGCGGCAGCACTGCCCTTGTCAATCTGGGAAACGACAATAATGATAACAGGCAGGTTGTCATGCCGTCTGTGTCACAGGCACTGGGTTTCGACAGGACAGGGGGACAGGGAGAAGGCTATCCAACATCACTTATGGGCTCTGTCTCCCTGATACGCCAGACATTTTACGATGCTGACTGGTACCGCAGGGCTCATTCAGCATACCGAGGAAGCGCAGGCGGATTTGAACGGCCGGAAATGAACCTGTCACTGGATGCGCTGACGGAAGCGGTAACCCGGAGACGACCGTTCTTTTTCAATACCAGCGATGAGATTGACCTGATGAGGGCAGCTGCAATTGCAACCGAGTTTGATCTGCCTTTGTGGATAAAGGGAAGCGGTTATGAATACCGAAGGCTTGATGCCGTGAAAGAAGCCGGTGTTCCTGTGGTGCTTCCGCTGAATTTCCCTGGCGTGCCTGATGTGGAAAGTCCCGAAAAGTCTATGGACATAACGCTCGAGGCCCTGAGACACTGGGATTTCGCACCTGAAAATCCCGGAAGGCTTCATGCTGCCGGAGTTACCATAGCTTTTACCGCCGACGGACTGGATGACGATACTGAATTCCTTGATCAGCTGCGTACAGCCGTGGAGCGGGGACTAAGTGAGGACGCAGCGCTTGCTGCACTTACTTCGACTCCCGCATCCATGCTTGGCATGGAAAATAAATACGGCACCCTGGAGCAAGGCAAGGTCGCCAGTTTTCTGATCACAGGCGGAGACCTGTTCTGCAGGACTGTTAAAATAGAGGAGGTCTGGATAGATGGCGTCAGTTATGAAACTGAAAAGCCTGTCGAGACGGATGTGCGGGGAAAATGGGCGATGAGGTCGGCTGAAACCGGAGATCTTATCCTGGATATAAAGGGAGATGAACAGAGGCTGAAAGGGTCGGTTATCAAAAATGAAAAAAAATTTCCACTCCGCTCGGTCAGTTTTGACAAGCAAAGGATTGTGATGGTATTTCCCGGCGACTCGCTCGGACTGGAAGGGATGATACGTCTTTCGGCCACGGTTTCGGGCCGGGAATTATACGGAATAGGGGAGATGGCCGACGGCAGTTTTTTAAACTGGAAGGCGGAACGCATAGGGGATGTCCCGAAAAGTAACCGTGAGAGAAAAAAACAGGATTCCCGTATGGCTGAAGGCGTGATGCTTTATCCTTCTATGGAGTATGGATTTGAATCCATCCCGGCGATGCCGGA
>SKQJ01000013.1 GCA_007119075.1 Bacteroidales bacterium
CGGGGTATCAATTTAGTAAAACGTCATTCTGGATTTTCTGTGCCTGCATTCGCATTAAGTGTATTTAACCACCTGTTTAAAAATGTATTACAAATTCATGGTCCGGACATTCGGCTTTTTCAATCCATGGATCATCCATGCTTTGTTTATTTCAATTTGTGTGACATGGCACATGGATCTTCATATAAAAAATATTGCTATTATCATTTTTCAAACCAGGGATCACCCATGGCATTGCCTTTAAATTGAGACATCCGGCATGGCTGATTCATCTAACTTAAATTAAATTATGGGAAAAATTAAAATTGGAATCAATGGATTCGGAAGAATTGGCCGTCTGGCATTTCGTTCGGCCGTGAACAGGGATGATGTTGAGGTTGTTGGTGTAAATGACCTGATCGGTGCGGATTATATGGCTTACATGCTCAAGTATGATTCGACACATGGCAGATTTAACGGTACCGTCGAGGTTAAAGGCGACAGCCTTGTGGTCAATGGAAAAGCCATCAGGGTTACCGCAGAAAGGGATCCTGCAAACCTGAAATGGAATGATGTCGGTGCTGAATACGTACTCGAATGTACCGGAATTTTCCTCACCGGCGAGACTGCACAAAAGCATATTGATGCAGGCGCAAAGAAAGTCGTTTTGTCGGCTCCTTCAAAAGATGATACCCCGATGTTCGTTTTGGGGGTCAACCATACAAGCTACGGCAATGATACCAATATCGTATCCATGGCTTCCTGCACAACAAACTGCCTGGCGCCTTTGGCAAAAGTCCTGAATGATAATTATGGCATTGCCGAGGGACTGATGACCACGGTTCATGCGGTTACTGCGACTCAGCAAACCGTTGACAGCGTTTCTGCCAAGGACTGGAGAGGCGGAAGGGGTGCCAACCAGAATATCATTCCCTCATCTACGGGTGCCGCCAAGGCTGTTACAAAGGTTATCCCCTCACTGAAGGGAAAACTTACAGGCATGGCGTTCCGTATCCCGACCGCAAACGTTTCAGTGGTTGATCTCACCTGCCGCCTTGAAAAACCTGCCTCATACGAGGATATTAAAAAGGCAATGAAGCAGGCTTCTGAAGGCGAATTAAAAGGAATTCTGGGCTACACGGAAGAATCCGTGGTTTCAAGCGACTTCAACGGCGACAGCAGAACATCCATTTTTGATGCCGGCGCGGGCATTGCCCTTAATGAGAATTTTGTGAAGGTCGTTGCATGGTATGACAATGAATGGGCATATGCAAGCAAGCTCGTCGAATTTGCCCTGTACATGGAATCGGTCAAATAGAAAGGTTGATCTTTCTGAATTTTAAAATCAAGGCTGTCTTATCTGAGGCAGCCTTGATTATTTTGTGCCCCTTCCGGGGAAATTTATCCGTGAAACAACCGGGATCAGGGAACCCATGAATCACATGATGCCAGTTAAAAAAGAAAATGAGGGCAGAGAGATCCCGCATCGATTATACATGTCCTCTGAAGGAATTATCAGCCGTATATTTCAATAAATTTGAAGGGCAGCTTGAAAGTGTTTTTATAATGTTTTCCGAGATCGAGGATATTTTCATCATCCTCTTCATAATACCAGTTCACAATACAATCATTGCCCTCGTCATATTGCTTCTTGATAAGATGAAAGAACCTCAGGATGAATTTGGAAGATCCGGAATTGATATATTCGAACTGGAAATTATAGGTGGTAAGATTCTGGGGTGATTTGTAATACCTTTCCATGGAGGAATAAACAACATCATAGAATGATTCAGGGTTTTCCGGTATCGATCTGCCCTCTATAGTCAGGACGCCACGGGCCGGATCAAGTTCAATGAACGGAGTTTTCTTCTCTTTTTTAATTGTCAGAATTTCCATGACTCATCTGTTAGTGTAGAGTTAGCAAACCTTTAATTATTCGCCTATTCATGCCTGAGAGCTACGATCGGATCAAGACGTGCCGCTTTGACCGCCGGGAAATAGCCTGAAGCAAGTCCGACAAGAAAACACAGGATAACCCCGGCAAATATCCATAACCAGGGAATCATGAAGGGAGAATCAGTAATGAGCGAGACCAGGTTGCCGATCAGTATTCCCAGTATGATTCCGATTATGCCTCCAAGCTGTCCTATCATTACGGCCTCGGACAAAAACTGGTATTTGATATTGGAGCTCCTGGCACCCATGGCTTTTCTTACGCCTATTTCCCTGGTGCGCTCGGTAACCGAAACCAGCATGATGTTCATAAGCCCTACCGCCGCTCCAAAGAGGGTAATAACCCCGATAAGCGTGGCAGCAATGGTAACATACCGGAGATTCTCGATCACCATATTGGCCAGATTGTCGCTTTTGGTTATCCTGAAATCGGGATCATCGCCGGGCCTTAATCCCCTGATTTGCCGGAACAGACCCTCGGCTTCACTGGCTGCAATATCAAGCACATGGGGACTTGCTGGCATAACGTTGATCCTGAAATTCATGCGGGGCCGCGAAAAATACTGCCTTGCGTTCGAAGCGGGCAGGATGCATATATTGTCTCCCCCGCCTCCAAAACTTGTTCCTTTTTCCTTTAATACCCCTATTATCCTGTATTTTCCGCTCCCGACGGTGATGATCTTTCCGAGAGGATCCTCGCCCGCGTCAAATAGGTTCCGTGCCAGCTCCCGGCCGACGATTACGAGATGTCGGCTCATCTCCAGATCATTCGGGGTAAAGTTCCGGCCCCTTTCAATTTCATATCCGGCGGTAAGCAGGTATTGTTCGTCAGCCCCGACAAGCGAAACATTCGGATTGGTTTTTTTTGATCCGTAGCTGATAGCCGCACTTCCCGAAACGTTTGTAAATATCGACAGCTCGGCGGGAAATTCAAAATTCTCCCTGAACATAACAGCTTCCCGGTAACCGATGTGGGCATAATTCCTGACCGGTTGTCTGCCGGCAGCAACGCGTGTAATATTGCGGCCTTCTATCATGAAGGTGTTTGCGCCCATGCTCATAAAGGAACTGCTGATAGAGCCCTTTAATGCCTCAATAGCGGTAAGGATGCCCACAAGAGCCATGATCCCAAAGGCGATAATGAAAATTGTAAGGACAGTTCGTATTCTGCTTGCGATTATTGCCTGGAAGGAAATGCGGATGTTTTCCCTGAACAATAAGCCGATCCTGATAATATTTCTCATTTTATATCTATCCGTGAACCTTTAAGAAAAGGATGAAACAGCTAAAGCAAAATTAATTTATTTATAGAATAATCATAGAGTTTCAGGCAGTTTTAATTATTCTGCCTGACCGGCCGAAGACCTTATGTGCGTTGGCGCAAATGCCCCGGCAACCAGTATGCCCGTATGGTCCCTGTCAGATATAAACTTACAGGAATGAAAAATAGTATCCCCCGATGCATCAGACCGTCGTAAGATTTTAAGGTGCAGAAGTTGACAAACTAAAATAATAGTTTTATATTTGTATGTAAATATATCATACCACAAATATAAATGACAGCATCTCCGGCATTTTACAGGATGCAAACGGGTAATGTTAAGGGAGCATGCATTGAATATTATATCAAAACCACTATAAACACAACATATATGAAACAGCTTACCAGGGCAGAAGAGCAGATCATGCAAATATTATGGGATCTGGAAAAAGCGTTTGTCAAGGACATAATAGCCCTCCTGCCAGAACCCAAACCCGCATATAATACGGTTTCCACCATCGTCAGGATACTCGAAAAAAAGGGATTTGTCGGATACCGGGCATACGGGAAAACCCATGAATATTATCCGCTTGTCGACAAATCCGAATATACCCGAAAATACCTGCAGAATTTTGTAAAAAATTATTTCAGCAATTCATATAAGCAGATGGTCTCATTTTTCGCAAGGGAAGAAAACCTGAGCATTTCAGAAATGGAGGAAATGCAGAAGCTTATTGACGAGCAGATAGAGAAACAGAAACAGAACGGTGCCTGATCCGGCCTCTCGTCCGGAATACACGGTGGCTTGTTTATGCAGCCGGATCCGGCTGCTGGCAACTTTAAAACAGGGATAATGATAACCTGGATAATCGAACCGGCAATAAGCCTGGGTTTCTTCTACCTGGCTTATCTGATTTTCCTCAGGAATCTTGCATTCTTTCATGCCAACAGGCTGTATCTTCTGACTGCAATTGTTTTTTCCCTTGCCCTTCCCCATATAAGCCTTACACCACCCGTTACCATAGGCAATTATTCCGGTTTCATCCAGGAAGTCACCATTACCGCACAGACACAGGGCGGTTCCATGCCCGTGGAAAATCCGTCCCTTAATCCGGGAACAGTGCTACGGGGCATATACCTCGCCGGAGCAGTGCTGCTTGCAGTCAGGATGCTGGCAAGGCTGATGTATCTGGCCATTCTCATTGCGCGGAACAGGGTTACCCGGTATAAGAACTGCAGGATCGTGAACACTGAGGGTGATCAGTCACCATTCTCATTTATAAATTACATCTTCATTAATGTAGCCCTTTACGGGAAAGAAGAGAAAAAGAAAATAATCGAACATGAGCTTGTGCATATCCGGCAGTTTCACTCGTTTGACCTGATATTGGTTGAGATACTGACCATTATTCAATGGTTTAACCCGGTGGCCTGGCTTTTAAGGAGATCGGTACAGGAAATCCATGAGTTCCTTGCAGATGAACAGGTGATCAAAACAGGCACAAGCATACCGCTTTACCAGTCCCTGCTGGTGAATCTGCAGATCGGGAACGGATTCTTTCCCCTGGCGAATAATTTCAATAAGTCTCTGACATTAAGCCGTATCAGGATGATGACCAGGATAAAGCCCCCGGCATGGAAAAAACTGAAGGTTTTTATCCTTCTTCCTTCATTAATTACCCTTGTGTTCATGTGTACCAAACACGAAGACGAACAGCAGGCAGCTTCTTCCCTGACAGCCCCTGATAATTACAGGCCTGCAGGCTCACCGGCGGCTTCGTGGCCCGTTCCGGAAACTGACGTGGCTGAAGAAGGCGATCCGGCCGTTGCGATAGCTGAAGCAATGCCCGAGCCGGACGGCATCCTGGGCCCGAAGGTTGCAATCAGGGATGAACCGGTCTCTGAAATAATCCCTGAAACAGAATCACTTGAAAGTGACACGCAAACCGTAACAACCGACAAAACATCAGAGGGAACAGCTTCCGTCTCTCCCCCTCCCGCGAATCCCCGTGAATCCGAAAATCTCCCGGGAACGGCCGGCAGGGATACCGGTCCCCCGGCCTCCGTGGCAGCCGGCAATGAAGTATTTTTCATTGTAGAAGAGATGCCTGATTTTAAGGGGGGAGGCCAGGACCGTTTCCGGCAGTATATTTCCGAGAATCTCCGCTATCCCCAGGCCGCCGCCAATAACGGCATTCACGGGAGGGTCTTCGTGCAGTTTGTCGTCCAGGCTGACGGAACGGTGGCCGATGCCCGGATTGTAAGGGGGGTCGATCCGCTTTTGGACCGGGAAGCCCTCCGGGTTGTTATGGAATCGCCCGGCTGGGATCCCGGCAGACAGAGGGGACAGCCAGTGGCGGTTGCATTTACATTCCCCATCAATTTCGTGCTGCAGCCAAAATACGCCGGGATCATCTCCTACTGAAGGAATGTCGGATTCCCAAACCATCCGTGCTGCCGGATTCGAATTTATGCAAAGGATTAAAAAAAATGATCCGCGATTTTTTTTTATGCATCCTATTAATTAATTTTCCGCTAAAAACATACCTTGTTCGAAAAACTCTCCAACTGGCTGGAATCGGTTGCACAGCCTTGCTTCTACAACGCTTTTCTTGGTGTTGAATGTCCCGGATGCGGCATGCAAAGATCGTTTATTGAATTGCTGAGGGGAAATGTAAGCGAATCACTGACGCTTTATCCGGCCCTGTTAACCACGATATTCCTGATAGTCCTGCTGGTGATACACCTGATCCTGAAATTACGGAACGGGGCTCTGTGGCTTAAAATTTTGTTTATAGTTAATGCCCATATTATGGTTTTGCACTATATTTATAAAATTATAAACCATTAATCCATTGAGCCATGACAGAAACAACTTTACCCCCCGATGAAAGCAAAATCAGCAAGGAACATATTGCACAGGAAACAGTGCCCAATGCCACAGCCGTTCTTGTAATAGGCATACTTTCCATCATATTTTGCTGGTGCCTGGGATTTATAGGGCTTATTCTTGGTATCGTCGGACTTATTCTGGGTTCAAAATCGAAGAAGCTCTACGCGGAAGACCCGGGCCGCTACACGGTTTCTTCATATAAAAATCTTAATGCGGGATATATATGCGCCCTGATCGGAACCATATTATCGGGTTTGTATTTTTTGATCATCGTTATCTCCATCATATTCGGCCTTGCGGTAGGCACCAGTTTGTTCCCCTTCCTGCCGTGGGAAGAGATATTCAATAACTATTAAAAAACCTGAATGGGCCCGGATACAAGCATTTATGACACCTGAAGAACCCATAAAAACCTTTTCCCGGCTCGGCACATTCCTGGAGCAATTCAGTGATCCGGAAAAAGCAAGCGGATACATCTCCCCATGGCTGGAAGAACTGAACATCCGGTTTTTCCAGCCGCTGGAACTGGAAATACAAAACAGCCGGATACACAATCCCTGGTTTACTGAAAATAACGTCCGAAAGGCACTTGGCAGCATCGGAAAATCACTCAGACCGGAAAAGCTTGCCGGATGGCTTGAGAAATACAAGCTGCCGGATTTGTCAGCGGACAGGAAAACGATTGCTGTAATAATGGCCGGAAATATTCCGCTTGTCGGCTTCCATGATATGCTCTGCGTGCTTCTTTCAGGACACAATCTTCTTGCAAAACTTTCCGCAAAAGATGAGCGGCTGCCGAAAATGATAGCGGAAATAGCAGGCTATCTGAACAATGATTATGAACGAAGGATCAGGTTTGCAGATGGCGTGTTAAAGAATTTCGATGCCATAATTGCAACCGGCGGAAACAACACTTCAAGGTATTTTGAATTCTATTTCGGCAATAGTCCACACATAATAAGAAAAAACCGCAACTCCGCGGCAATTCTGGATGGCTCGGAATCAAGCCGGGAATTGCAGTGCCTGTCGGATGACGTTTTCCGCTATTTCGGACTCGGTTGCAGAAATGTTTCAAAGCTTTTTATACCGGGTGAGTATGATATGGGACCGCTGATAAGCGCTTTTGAATCATACCGGCATTATGCCGATCATCATCAGTGGGCAAACAACTATGAATACCAGAGAGCTGTTCACCTGATTGACCGTGTCCCGCATCTGGACAATGGGTTTGTGATCATGAGGGAAGATGCTTCACCGGCCTCTCCGATTTCGGTAATCAATTATGAAAAGGTTGAAACCACATCCGATGCCTTTAAAAATGTCCGAAGTCAGGAAGATGCCTTTCAGTGTATTGTCGGGAAGCAGGGCCTGGCTGAAGGCATTACCCCTTTTGGCAACACACAGGATCCTGCGCTGGATGAATATGCTGACAATATCGATACGATGGAATTCCTTTTAAACCTTTAATAAGATGGTTTTCAGATTCAGACTGATCGGCACCGACGAACATCCCTTTTACAGGGATTTTGAGATAATGGAAAACCAGACATTTTTTGATTTTCATACTGCAATCCTGGATGAACTGGGCTACGCCAAAAACCAGCTTGCATCATTCTTCCTGGCTGATGACAACTGGGAAAAAGGACTTGAAATCAACCTGTTTGATATGGCCGAAGACTCCTTCACTCCGGTCACCGATATGGACATAAAGCTGCACGAACTGATCGGAGGCAGAAACCGACGGCTGCTGTATGTCTTTGACTTTTTCTCCGACCGGGCTTTCTACCTGGAACTCAATATGGTCATCCCACCGGGAAATGATAAAGACTACCCATGCTGTATCTCAGGCAGCGGCGCTCCGCCCCGGCAAACAATAATTCCGGGATCCCGACCTGATTTTAATGGAAAACAATAATCAGTCACACGATGCAACACGGACCTGTCTGGCAGTTATAACCGGACCTACGGGGGTTGGCAAAACCCGCATCTGCACCGAGCTCGCCGAACTGTTCGATGTTCCGGTTATCTCGGCCGATTCACGGCAAATGTACAGGGAAATGAAAACCGGGACCGCCGTACCTTCCCCGGAAGAATTAAACAGGGTCAGGCATTATTTTATCGGGAATCTGTCCATACACGATTATTACAATGCGAGCATGTTTGAGGCGGAATCCATTGCTTTGCTCGAAAAAATATTCAGGAGCAAAAACCTTGTTTTTATGGCCGGGGGATCCGGACTTTATATTGATGCAGTATGCAGGGGAATAGATGATCTGCCTGCGGTTGATCCGGATCTGAGAAATGACCTTGCAGCAAAATACCAGAGGCTGGGAATCGGCTGGTTAAGACAGATGTTAAAAAAACTCGATCCTGATCACTATCAGGTTGTTGATCTGAAAAACCCCAACAGGATGCTCAAGGCGGTGGAAATAAGCATTATGACGGGAAAACCCTATTCGGCATCCCTGGGCGGGAAAAAAAAGAAGAGGAATTTCGGTATTATTAAAATAGGCCTCGAACTGGAAAGAAAAGAATTGTATGAAAGGATCAACCGCCGGGTTGATGAAATGATTGAAAAAGGCCTGATTGCTGAAGCTGAAGGCCTTTATCCTTTCAGGCATCTGAATGCGCTGAACACTGTGGGGTATAAAGAGCTTTTTGAATATTTTTCGGGCAATGTCAGCCTGGAAAAAGCCATTGAGCTCATTAAGCGCAACAGCAGGCACTATGCAAAAAGACAAATGACCTGGCTGGCAAAAGACCCTGAAGTAAAATGGCACCATCCCGATGACCGAAAGGGAATAATTGATTTTATTGAGTTTCGGACAGGATTGAAAAGCTAAGGGTGGACTGCAGCCTTAAATGTGAAATGCAGATTATTTACCTTACAATCATGGAAAATGCAACCGACAAATCCGGTGGAAAGTTTACAATAAGGGTCTACGGGCTTTTGATCAACGAAAGAAAGGAAATCTTGCTAAGTGATGAATTCAGATATAAGACCAGAATGACAAAATTTCCTGGCGGGGGGCTCAAATTTGGTGAGGGACCGGAGGATTGCCTTCTCCGTGAGGCCATAGAAGAGTTTGGTCAGCCGGCAGAAATATTAAGTCATTTTTATACAACCGGATTTTTTCAGAAAGCTATGTTTTTTGAAAACCATCAGCTGATAAGCATCTATTACCGGATAAGGCTGAAGGATCCCCCTTCTTTCCCGGTTTCAGGCAAGCCATTTGATTTTGACAGGGAAACGGATGGCAGCCAGTCTTTCAGATGGAAAAGCCTGGAAAAGCTTAAAATCTCCGACCTGAGCTTTCCGGTCGACCAACATGTTGCAGGATTGATTATTCACCCTTCTCGCTGATTTCGATCCGTACGGCATAATCCTTGGGTTTAATGTCGTAGTCGAAGTAACTGGCATACTGCCGGGTTATTTCCGCTCCAAAGAACAGAATAATGGAAGAATAAAAAACCCATAACAGGAATATAACAACCGAACCGGCAGCACCGTACATTACACCAATATCGGCCATTCCCAGCGCCAGACCGATAACATATCTCCCAACCACAAAAAGTGCCGCCGTTATTATCGCCCCGATCCAGGTCACCTTCCATTTTATTTTGGTATCGGGCAAATACTTGTAAATAAGGGCAAAGATCAGAGTCAGAACACCGAATGAAACAATTATGCTGAGAATTCTTATCAGCACAATCGCGTATTCGTCTATATATTCAGTGAGGAAATCAGCAAAAAATGCCAGCGCCGCATCAACTATCAATAACACAAGAAGTATAAAACCTATGCTTAATATCAGGCCAAATGAAAGCAGCCTGTCCTTAAGCGCCTTTAATAAGTTGCTCCTTGGTTTGGCCCTTATTCTCCAGATGAAGTTGAGAGAGTTTTGAAGGATGGTAAAGAAGGTTGTGGATGCAATAAGGAAAACTGCCAGGCCTATAATAGTTCCAGGTATATTCCTCTCCGTTCCCCTGAAATTCTCAACGATAGTTTCGACGAATTCAGCCCCTTCTCCTCCTATAAGAGACTCAATTTCATCCAGGATCCTCCGGGTGATTTCATCTTCTTCGAGAATGATGCCCAGAAGAGAAGTAATTATTATAAATATGGGAGCAATGGCAAATATTGTAAAAAATGCAGTGGTTCCTGCCAGTTTAATGGGATCATCCTTCTGGTATTGTTTTAAGGCGCGCACTACAATTTTTCGTACTGCAAGCAGATATTTCATCTGAATAAAGTGTAGTTATTAAATTTATATTCAATTATTTACTAATGTATGGTATTCATATCC
>SKQJ01000120.1 GCA_007119075.1 Bacteroidales bacterium
AAAGGATTGATGATTTCGGCCCTGTATTTTTTGAAATTCGATATTATTGATCCAACTTTGTTTAATCAGGGAAATGGTTCAGTGGCTTTAAAACGGCCGAAAAATTCCCGGTAAAAAGAACTTATCATGTTTAACCATTTGTTCAGGAGTATAGTACGGAATATTGTGCGTGACCCGTGGTTGCCCGTAATGACATGGCTCGGGCTTTCCATTGCCTTTTTCTGCTCATTCATTGCCCTTATTTATGTATTCAATGAGCTGTCGTATGACAGGGTTCATGTCAGCGGGGACCGGATATACCGGGTGATCGGATTCAACGAGCCGGTATCAGCCCATTTTGCAGGCTCTCCCTGGCCGGTTTACACTGTCGCAAGGGATGAAATACCCCAGGTCGAGAAGGCCGCCCTGATGGGATTCATGAGGGATTTCAGGATTATGGACAATGAGGGCAATCAGCTTGATCGCCGGTTCAGGGTGAATTTTGCCACTCCGGAAATTTTCGGGATTTTCAGCTTCGATCTGGTGCATGGCGATAAATCAGCATTATTCGGCAGTCCCGATGAACTTGTCATCAGCCGGTCGGTCGCCGAAAATCTCTTCCCCGGAAGGGAAAACCCCGTTGGCGAGAACGTCAGGGTTATCATTAATAACCAGGAAGAAGTGTTCCGGATCACCGGGATATTCAGGGACTGGCCTGAGACTGTTACCTTCAGGGTGGATATTCTCTGCCACCCCAATCAAGCGCTGAATGCGTTTTTGCTACCCGGCAATCCCGGTATTGAAACAGACTGGAAAAGCGCGCCTTTCAGCGTATTTGTGCTGTTAAATGAAAACACCCGCAAGGAAGAAGCGGAGCAGGCGATCAACAGCCTGTCCCCGTATGATCCGGAGGAATTCCCGAATAGATACAGCCTGCACAGCTTAAGGGATTTCTATTACGGTTCATCGCATATCGCCAACTGGCACAATCATAAAACCGGCAGCAGGTCCAGCCTGTGGCTGCTTGCAGGAACAGCGCTGCTGATATTGTTTATTGCCGTAACCAACAGCATTCTGTTTTTGATTGCCCGGTTCAGCTCAAGGACAAGGGAGATGGGCATACGAAAAGTCGCCGGGGCAGACACTGCAGATATAGTAAAGCTTCCGGCAGGAGAATCCTTGCTTGTCTCGTTTGCCGCATTGCTGACTGCCGTAATGCTGATTGAATTGTTTTTGCCAGACATCAGCAGCTATTTCAGGAATGGCATATATTATCATACACTGAAGAATTACACTTACCTGGCAGCGTTCGCGCTGCTCAGCTTCCTGGTGGCCATGCTTGCCGGACTGATTGGCGGCAAAAGCTACTCCTATAGTGATCCTGCCATGCTGTTAAGGGGAGAATCCCGGAACAGCAGGACGGCCAGATTCGGCACCGGAAAAATACTTCTGAGCATGCAGATAGGAATCCTGATCGCGATGCTTTCTGCCTCCGGCTTTATCGTACACCAGTTAAATTTTCTCAGGAACACTGATACGGGTATTGATAAGGACAGGGTTTTGAAAGTGATGCTGAACCCGCAAAGCATTCCAAGGTATGCTTCACTGAAGGAAGAACTATTGCATATTCCGGGAGTGGAGATGGTAAGCGGAGCCTTTGAGGCCCCTCCCGGATTTGGCCGCATGATATCGGAGATCGCCAGTCCCGATGATCCGGAAATACGCATAGTAGCCAACGGGCTGAGTGTTGACAACCTCTTTTTTGAAGCCTTTGGCATAAACCTTTACGAAGGCAGGTTTTTTTCTGAAAAGTATCCATCCGATCCCAATGAGTCGGTTATCCTCAACCGCACGGCAGTGGCCGAGCTGGGTCTTAGGGATCCTGTTGGCAAATTGCTTGGAGACAAGACGATCATCGGTGTATGTGAGGATTTTAACCTGACCTCGCTGCACACCCGGGTACAGCCTGTTTTTTTCTCGATGGCACGCCCGGCCCACATCCGCGAACTTATTATAAGGTTCGATCCTGAAGAAACAGGGCAGGTGGTTTCAGGCATCAATGCATTATGGGATGAGTTTTCGTTTTCCGCGCCTCCCCATATAACTTTTCCGGGTCAGGTAATTGATTTTTTCTACAGGGAGGAGGAGGCACTGTTTAAAATGATCGTTCGACTGACTCTGATTGCCGGACTCATTTCGGTGTTCGGACTTACCGGTCTGGCGGTATTCAATGCCCGGCGGCGCACCAGGGAAATCGGGATCAGAAAGGTCAATGGTGCGACCACCTTCGACATAGTCCGTCTCTGGCTCAAGGAATACCTGGTTCTGGTATTGATCGGCCTTCTTGCTGCAATTCCGGTAGTCAGTTATTTAGTTCATGGCTGGCTGCAGAACTATCCATACAGAATATCCTTCAGCTGGTGGATCTTTCCTCTGGCGGGTATTGCAGCCGCTCTCATCGTATGGATATCCACCACCATCCAGACTTACAGGGCCGCCTCGCAGAACCCTGTCAAGCTTCTAAGGCACGAGTAGGAAGGGCGCCGGCGCTGACCAAAGAATAAGCATTGCAGGTGAATTCTGCAATTATTCCATATATTTGCCTGTTGCACCGCTGTGCCGTGGCACAAAACAGTGTGTGGATTCCTGCAAATATTCCATATATTTGCCTGTTGCGCCGCTGTCCCGTGGCACAAA
>SKQJ01000332.1 GCA_007119075.1 Bacteroidales bacterium
CAGGGACCATACGGAAATCAGTTTAATCATATGATCAACTGGGGGGAATGCATCCGGAATAACAATCCCGGCACAAACGGCACCATTGAAAAGGGTTGCTATGCCACCTTGCTGGCAACCATTGCAAATATTTCATACAAAACAGGCAGCCAGAGCCTCGAATACCTGCCCGATAAAAAAAGGTTCCGCAATAACAGGGAAGCAGATTCTTATATTTCAAGCAATTACCATAATAGCTGGAAATATCCGCGGCTATAATAATGAAGACACGGGGAGCATTAATCATATTATCCGGGCTCACACACTAAAATCACAAAGTCCGGGACACCAGCACTCACAATCCCCGTGATGCCGTAAACGACAATGATAAGGATATGGAGGCGATGAGTTCAGCGAAAGCCGGGACACCAGTACTCACAATCCCCATGATAGAAAACACGTGCAGCATCAATCATAAAGACCCAAAATATCCAGGCCATAATCATTTTCCCGATTTCGGACTCAATTTATATTAATCGTTCTTAACAGTTATGGGAATTAAAAATATTTCTGGTTTTTTAGGAAATGCATTGCTGCTGGCACTGCCGGTGCAGCTTTATGCGCAATATGAAAAGACAGAGAAGCCAAATGTTCTATTTATCTCCATTGATGACCTGAAGCCCGAAATGGGAGTTTACGGGAATGATATGATCCGGACTCCCAACATGGACAGGCTTGCCCTGATGGGAACGCTTTTTCTTGAGAATCATTGCCAGCAGGCAGTTTGTGCTCCATCCCGCGTCAGCTTACTGACGGGCAAACGGCCGGACTACACCAAAGTGTGGGATTTGAATACCCTTATGAGGGATATGCATCCGGATATCTTAACCCTGCCCCAGCATTTTAAGGAAAACGGATACCGGACTTTGGGAACCGGTAAAATTTTTGATTTTCGTTCCGTTACCCGGGAGCAGGATCAAATATCATGGAGTGATTCTTATTTGAGGGTAACTGAAAATTATTTTCACGACCGCCAGAGACCCATATTATATTATTACCAGAACCCGGAAAACAGGGTGACGGCTAAAAAATACCTGGCAAAGGCAGAAGAACAGGGGTTGACAGGAAATGACGCAATTCAGAATGCATTGCAATACTTTAAACCGTCGGTGGAGTCGGCAGATGTGCCTGACAATGCTTATCATGACGGCGCCATGACGCTACTGGCCCTGGAAACTCTCTCGGAACTGGCTCAAAGTGACGAGCCTTTTTTCCTTGCCGTGGGATATCATCTGCCTCACCTGCCATTTGTCGCACCGGACAAATACTGGGAACTATATGACAGGGAACAAATGCCGCTGGCACCATTCCAGAAGCCGGCTAAAAACAGTCCTGCAATAGCTTATCACAATTCCGGCGAACTCCGGTCGTATACCGATATTCCACCCCTGGCAAGCTTTTCCGATCAGCCATATGGAATCGGGTTGCCGGAATACAAGCAAAAGGAGCTGATCCATGGTTATTATGCTGCCACATCATTTGTAGATGCCCAGATAGGTAAACTCCTGGATTTCCTGGAAGATTCGGGACTTATTGAAAATACGATCATCGTCTTGTGGGGTGATCACGGATGGCACCTGGGCGATCATGATTTATGGTGCAAGCACACAAATTTCGAACAGTCAACCCGTTCCCCGCTGATCATTTCAGCCCCCTGGCTGCCGCCGGGAGTAACAACCGGCGTTACCGAATTCGTCGATGTCTTCCCTACCCTGTCTGAGCTGGCCGGGTTAAGCATACCTGAGAACCTCGACGGGTTGAGCCTGGTTCCCCTGATGAAAGATCCTGATGATTTTGTGAAAGATATAGCAGTAAGCCAGTTCCCTCGCGGGAACAATATTATGGGTTACAGCATCAGGACTGGGAGATACAGGCTGACATACTGGATGGGAGAAGGTTACCGGACCACTATGCCTTTTTCCGAAGAGATGCTCGTGGCAAAAGAGTTATATGACTACAGGCGTGATCCGCTGGAAACGGTTAATGTGGCCGGCCGGCTTTTCTACCGAAAGGTATACCGTAACATGAGGCATAAAATGCTGGAGTTTTTTGAAAGTCAGCTGGAGCAGAACCGGGAATACGGTTCAGTGCGTCAGGGAGATCAGCAGAGTCCTGTAACACCCCCGATACAGACCGGCAATTGATTTTACACCAATAAAATAAATTAAAACAATGAGCGATCCGAAAAATCCCGAGCCGTCTCAAAGCCGGAGGAACTTTCTTAAAACCACCGGGGCGGCTTCCGTCCTTCTGATGAGCAACCCTCTTTTCCAGGTGCCTGTCAGGGGTTCGGAAAATACTAAAGCACCAATCGGCGAAGTTCCCTGGTACAGGAGACTGACCAGGTGGGGACAGACCAACATCACGGAACCGGATTCGCAAACCTACGATATCGGGTGGTGGCGCGGTTACTGGAAGCGCACCCTGACGCAGGGCATAGTTGTTAATGCGGGCGGCATAGTGGCATACTATCCGAGCCGGGTCCCGTTCCACCGGCAGGCAGAGCACCTTGCGGGGCGCGATCTTTTCGGCGAGCTATGCAATGCCGCCCATCAGGAAGGGCTGGCAGTATTTGCACGCATGGACTCGAACCGGGCTCATGAGGATCTCTTCCGGGCCCACCCCGACTGGTTTGCC
>SKQJ01000219.1 GCA_007119075.1 Bacteroidales bacterium
CGGGTATTGCCGGCGCGGCAGGCTGGATGGCACTTGACCCTGAATTTAAGGATAAATATCAGAACTGCGGATATTTTGAATATCATGCCTCCGGAGAGGGAATAGTAAAAACCGCGAATGAATTTCTCTCACGCGGGGAAGCCTCCGGCCCGGCCCGTTCTGATACTGATGCCAGCCCGGAACCCTTTGAAACGACCAGGCAGGTCTTCGATGCACTGGAAAAAGGCGATCCTGCTGCATCCTGGGCACTTGATATGGCGGTTAAATGCTGGGGAATGGCCTCCGCCAATCTGGTGAGTGTCTTTAACCCTGAAATAATTATCTTCGGTGGAGGGATTTTCGGCCCTGCCACCCGGTTTCTTGACGAGATCAGGAGGGAGGCTGAAAGGTGGGCTCAACCCCTGAGCATGAAGCAGGTCCGTTTTGAAGCCTCCTCGCTGGGCGGAACGGCCGGCCTATCCGGGGCCGGAAAACTTGCACTGATGGCAGGTGAAGAGGGCGATGGGATCGGCTAAACTCATTTTTTCTATGGACCGCTACAATAAAAAGCTCATTTTCGTCTCTGCCTGCATGGGCATGCTCATATTCGGAATCGTTATGGCAGTGCTTGGATCGCTGCTCCCCTCGCTGATCGAAAAATTCAATATCGGCCTGGCAGATGCCGGATCATTGTTTCTTGTCCTGAACCTGGGCATCCTTGCCGGATCGATGATATTCGGCCCGGTGGCGGACAGGTTCGGTTACAAGGGCCTTCTTTCACTTTGTGCATTCCTTGTTTTTGCCGCCATACAGGGGATAGCCTTCGCTCCTTCGGTGGTTATTCTCAAGGCATCCCTTTTCGTCACAGGCTTTGCAGGGGGATCGATAAACGGGGGCACAAATGCACTTGTTTCGGATATAAGCGGCGAGAACAGGGGCGCCAGGCTAACCTTCCTCGGAGTGTTCTTCGGCATCGGGGCACTCGGTTTGCCGTTTCTGCTGGGCACATTGCTGGACCGGTTTTCATACGAAACCCTCACGGCATTTGTCGGCATTCTTATACTGCTGCCCTTTTTACTTTTTGCATCCATCCGCTTTCCCCTTCCAAAACACAGCCAGGGTTTTGCCGTGGGAGAAGGATTCAGGCTCGCCAGGGAAACGACGCTTTTGCTTTTCGGACTGCTGCTTTTTATTCAGAGCGGGCTGGAAATGACGGTCGGCGGGTGGTCTGCCGCTTTCCTTAATGAAGAGCTTGCCATCGGGGGAAGGCAGTCGGTACTCTTCCTCTCCCTTTACTGGCTGGGTCTCATTATTGCGCGCATCGCGCTGACCGGTCTGTTGCGGCACGTCGGGAAGCATATTGTAATGATGTACTCGTTCCTGATCGCAATTGCCGGAAGTGTTTTATTGCTGCTTTCGCAGAATCTGGTTCTTGCGCTGCCCGGGCTCCTGCTTACCGGTATCGGCTTCGCCGCTGTTTTCCCGCTGGTGTTCGCATATGTCGGCAGCCTGTACCCCAAATATTCGGGTACCGCCTTCGGGGTAATCCTTGCAATCGCTCTTCTGGGAGGAATGTCTTATCCCTATTTGGTCGGATTGCTGGCCGGGACATTCAGCCTGCGCGCCGGACTGCTGCTGGTTCCCGTATCGCTGGTGTGCAGCGGATTGCTTTTCAGGAGTCTATACAGGCGGATCAAATGAGTCGCGGCAAAAGAGGCGAATATAAAAATGTTATAAGCCTGTTCGCATCGGCGGACAGATACAGGTAAAAAAATTCATATCAATTCAATTAAAAAGGAGGTAAAAATGCTGGCAAAAAAATGGCTTTCAAATGCAAGGGAGATCATGGACAAAATTGAAAACACCCAGACAGAAAATATCCGGAATGCTGCCCGGCTAATGGCCGGCAGCATAGCTGCAGGAAGATGGGTGCACACCTTTGGCTGCGGCCATGCCACGATCCCGATAGAAGAAATGTATCCGCGCATTGGCGGTTTCGTGGGTTTTCATCCCATGATAGAGCTGCCCCTGTCATTTTTTACCCATATCGTCGGCGAAATGGGCGTACACCAGTTTGTATTCCTGGAGCGGGTGGAAGGTTATGGAACCCAGATAATGAAGAGCTACAGCTTCGATCCCCGCGACACGATGTGGCTGTTTTCCCATTCAGGCATCAATAATGTGAACATAGATGTTGCACTTGAGGCCAAAAAACTCGGAATGAAAGTTATAGTTCTCGGATCGGCCGGAGAGTTCAGGGGCGTGAAATCGCGTCATTCCTCGGGAAAACAGATTTTCGAACTGGCCGATATCGTGGTCGACACCTGCGTTCCCGCAGCCGATGCATCGGTCAACCTGAAGGATCACCAGGATAAAATCGGACCGGTATCCACCATGGGATTTGTGACGGCAGTGTGGATGATAATCTGTACGGTTGCAGAGGAACTGGTCGAGCGGGGGGAGAAACTTTATATACACCCCTCCCACAATGTGCCGGGAGATACCACCGCCCGGGAAAGACTCGATGCGGCGCTTGCAGAATACAAAAGGCGCATCGCCGGGGTCTGATTTTAAGGGTTGCAGCAGCATCAGGCAAACCAGCCTGCAAGTGACGGCGGACCGGCATCAGGGCTGCGGCATCAGGCAAACCAGCCTGCAAGTGACGGCGGACCGGCATCAGGGCTGCGGCATCAG
>SKQJ01000279.1 GCA_007119075.1 Bacteroidales bacterium
AGCTATCCCGTCCTCTACCTGCTTCACGGTGCCGGCGACGACCAGTCCGGCTGGATCCAGTTTGGAGAAGTGATGCATATAACCGATAAGGCCATAAGGGAAGGCAAGGCAACTCCGGTGATAATCGTGATGCCCGATGCAAACACAGGCCACAGGGGCTATTTCAACCATATCAACGGGGGATGGAGGTATGAGGATTTCTTTTTCCAGGAGCTTATGCCATATGTCGAAAACAAATACAGGATAAGGAAGGAAAAACGGTTCCGGGCAATTGCCGGTCTGTCGATGGGCGGCGGAGGAACATTCATGTATGCCCTCCGGAGGCCGGACCTGTTCTCATCGGCTGCTCCCCTAAGCGCCTACGTGGGTCCGCTGAACTTTGAGGAGGCCAGGGACAGATTCAGGTTTGCCGGCGACACGGAAGCCGTTTCCGAAGCAGCTCTAAGGGAATACTGGGAAAACCATAACGCAATATCGCTTATAAACAAATTGTCCGAAGAGAATAAAAGGGCGGTGCGCTGGTATATCGACTGCGGCGACGATGATTTCCTTTACGAGGGAAACAGCCTGGTACACATAGCCATGAAAAAGAATGATATCCCGCATGAATTCAGGATAAGGGACGGAGGCCACACCTGGACCTACTGGAGGGAATCGCTTCCGAAGGTGCTGGAGTTTGTTTCACAGGCCTTTCATCAATACTGATGCTCTTCAGATTTGGCAGCTGTCCTGATCCGGGCCCCTGACCGGTAATCCGTTCTGAGCTGAAGCAGGCAATCGTTTGGTGAAGCGCCGGTGCTTTTCGTGTCCAGGCAGGCAGCCATTCTCTTCAAAAAGGCCAGCAAGTTTCCGCCTATTTAACCCCATGGGTGATTCCCGGCCATTCATCTGTCCTGAAGGGTGAGGCCGGAAGGCCTTCTGCATTGTACAGGTTGGCATCGTCGGGATTGTTAGCCCAGCCATAACGCACGGCAACAGGATTTTTCACCCTGTTGCTGTAAACAACGACCTGATCGCCCTCTATGAAAGCCTGGGCCCAGTGAAATTTCCTATCCTCTCCGGCAATGGCAAAACCTTTCAGGTACCCGTACCTGTCCATCGCCGTCAATCCGCCGCCGACCGATGCAAAGTCCAGTCTTATTATGTCGCCTTCGATACTCATTGAGCTGTAAACCGGTCCCGAATGGACAATATCCCTGCCATATGCAACCTTCAGGGCGGAAAGGGCAAGCCTTTTGCCGACATCCTGTTTGTTAAGGGGGTGAATATCATCAGCTTCTCCAATATCAATGGCTACCGCCATACCTGTAGCTGGAAGGGCCAGCGCCATTGCCTGGGCCTCCCTGAGCTCGGCCCAGCCGCTTTCTGACGGTTCATTTGCCGGAGCCATAAAATTGGCAAGCTGAACAAAAAGGAAAGGCATATTTTCCTGCCTCCATTGCTTTCTCCAGTCCCTTATCAGTACAGGGAAAATCTCCCTGTACTGGTGCGCCCTGCCTGAATTGGATTCTCCCTGGTACCAGATAACGCCCATTATGGCAAAGGAAGCAATTGGATTTATCATCCCGTTGTAAAGCAGGGAAGGAAAACTGTTAGGGCCTCCGGCTCCCCGGTCTCCTGTCGGTGACACGGCTTCGGTCATTATTTCACGAAAGTCGTCAACAGAGGCGATGGATTCCCCGCTTATCCAGGTCTCCGCCACGGTTCCGCCCCATGAAGAGTGAAGCAGTCCGACTGGCACACCCGTTTCGGTGTGAATATGACGACCGAAATAATATGCAACGGCAGAAAATGACGGAACCGATTCCGGAGCGCAGACAAGCCATTCTCCGCCTGAAAGATCATCAGCCGGGGCTGCATCCATGGTACGGGGCACAGTGAAAAGCCTTATTTCGGGATAATTTGCAAGCCGGGCTTCATTATCCGGGTCGGCAGAGCGGCTGACCGGCCATTCCATGTTGGACTGCCCGCTGCATAACCATACATCGCCTATCAGTATATTGGAGAACTCAATTGAGTTTTTCCCCTGAACCCTCATTTGAAAAGGTCCCCCGGCCTTCATCGGATGCAGGCTTACCTCCCACCTGCCATCCCTGTCAGTTCTGGTTTCCTGTTTCTGATCGCCGAGCATGACGGCTACCCTTTCATCCGGATCGCCCCAGCCCCATATACGAATACCGGCATCTCTCTGGAGTACCATGTTATCACCGAATATAAGGGGCATGCGTATATTGGCGGAGATTGCCGGGGATAATCCCAGCAGCACAAATATGATTATAAAGCAACGTTTTGATCTCATGGCGCCGGATGCTTTTTTTTGGAATTTCCTGTCATTCGTCAGTTTATATAAACCGGGTTTAAATACAACCAGTTCAAAGGTAAACCAAAATTGTGTTCCATGGCACAAATTCAGGAAAATTGATGCCCTGCTTGTATTAATGGCGAAATCACATTATATTGCATCACAAAATCCAAAATACTAATTCAATACGCCTTTATGATGAGAAATTTCAAATTTTGCTTAGGGATCATGCTGACTTTCTTCGTAATCAGCGGCTTCAATACCGTCGCGGAGAAAGCCGAAAAACCGCTTCTCGGATCGTGGGTCTTTAATATCAGTCAGGCTCCATGGGAGTACAGCAAGGGGAGGGTTGTCTTTGAAAACAATGATGAAAATGTGATGACCGGAAAAATAGTATTCGACAGTGGTTTTGAATTAAGAATAGGGAAAATTACCCGGGAGGAAGATAAGGTCATTATGGAAACCTTTGTCCAGGGCTACCCGGTAAAAACTGTCGTGACCCTCAAAGAGGACACTCTCACCGGTTATACCGAAACGCCCGATGGCAATATTCCATTTACCGCCAAAAGATATATACCGGAAGAATAAAACCGCAATATCCGTGTGGCGCAATATTCGTAATACCCCCGGCCTGAATGGCTTTTCCCCACTATAAACAACCCGATGCCATGGATTGCGGCCCCACCTGCCTGCGCATGGTGGCCGCTTTCTATGGCAAGCAATACAGGCTTGACACCCTTCGGGAACGCAGCCATATATCCCGCGAAGGCGTCAGCATGCTGGGCATCGCCAGGGCAGCGGAAAGCATAGGCTTTCGCACTATGGGCGTAAAACTCGGTATCGGCCAGCTTACCGGGGAAGCACCATTGCCCGCTATCATTCACTGGCGCCAGGACCATTTTGTTGTCCTTTATAAAATCACACGAAAAAAAGGAAGGGAGCTCTTTCATATCTCCGACCCTGCCGGGGGAATGGTACGTCTCGAACGGGAGGAATTTTTGCGCTACTGGGCATCTACCACCGAGCACGGCGAAAAAAAAGGCGTTGCCCTTTTGCTTGAACCCGGCCCCGATTTCCATTCAACCCCCGACGAGGTTGTCGACAAGACAAAATTCCGATATCTCTTCTCTTATCTCTCTCCCTACCGGAGACTGATAGTTCAGCTGTTCCTCGGACTCATACTGGGCAGCCTGCTGCAGCTTGCTTTTCCATTCCTAACCCAGGCAATAGTCGATCATGGTATTGGCACCAGGAACATAAGCTTCATCTATCTTGTCCTGATAGCACAGCTTGTGCTTACTTTAAGCAGGGCCTCGGTCGATTTTATCAGGAACTGGATATTGCTGCATATCGGCACCAGGATAAATATTGCCCTGATTTCCGATTTCCTGGCCAAGATGATGCGGTTGCCGATGAAGTTCTTCGACACGAAACTTACCGGCGACCTGATGCAGCGGATAGGCGATCACCGGCGGATTGAACTGTTTCTGACGGGTACGACCCTGAACATAATGTTTTCACTTGTCAACCTGGTTGTATTCGGACTTGTACTGCTATATTACCACCTGCTGATTTTCACGGTGTTCCTTATCGGAAGCGTTCTATACGGGGTGTGGGTGTATGTATTTCTCAAACGACGGGCCGAGCTGGATCACAGAAGATTCGCACAGATGTCGGCAAACCAGAGCAACCTCATCCAGCTGATACAGGGGATGCAGGAGATAAAGCTGCAGAATTGTGAACAGCAGAAAAGATGGGAATGGGAAACCATCCAGGCCAGGTTGTTCAGAATTGGCATCAGGGGACTGGCGCTCAGGCAATATCAGCATTCCGGGGCACTTGTGCTTAATGAGATCAAAAACATATTGATAACGGTAATTGCCGCTACTGCGGTCATAGAAGGCACCATGACCCTGGGCATGATGTTGGCCGTGCAGTATATTATCGGACAACTTAACAGTCCGATAGAACAGCTGATCGGCTTCTTCAACACTACCCAGGACGCCAGGATCAGCCTTGAAAGAATGGGAGAGATCCATGAGCGCAAGGAAGAGGAAGATCCGGAAAAGGAAAGATTGCATGAGATCCCGGCAGGTGCGGGAGTCGAAGTCAGGGATGTTTCATTCCAGTACGAGGGGCCCGAATCTGAACTTGTGCTGAACAATATTTCACTCTCAATTCCGCCGGGAAAACAAACCGCCCTGGTGGGCACCTCCGGCAGCGGAAAAACAACACTTGTAAAATTGCTTCTGGGTTTCTACCCGCCTGTTAAGGGAGAAATACTGGCAGGAGGCCGCAGGCTTGACATGTACAGTCTCAGCCAGTGGCGAAGGCACTGCGGGGTGGTGATGCAGGACGGGTTTATCTTTTCGCATACAATTGCAAACAACATAGCCCCCGGAGCTGAGAACATCGACAGGCAGAAGCTCCTGAACGCGGTCAGGATTGCAAATATAGACGAGTTTGTTGAAAGTCTTCCCCTGGGATTCAACACCAGGATCGGCAGCGAAGGTCACGGACTCAGCCAGGGCCAGAAACAAAGGCTTCTTATTGCCAGGGCAGTTTACAAGGATCCGGAATATATATTTTTTGACGAGGCAACCAATGCCCTGGATGCCAACAACGAAAAAGTCATACTGGAAAATCTGCAGGAGTTTTTCACGGGCCGGACGGTGGTGGTTGTAGCCCACAGGCTAAGCACCGTAAAGAATGCCGACCAGATAATAGTACTTGACAAGGGCAAAATAGTTGAGTCGGGAACACATGAAGAACTCATCGGCAAAAGAGGAGCCTATTATATACTGGTAAAAAACCAGCTCGAATTGTAAAAATTTAATAAATTTACCCCCGGTATGCAGGCAGGGTTGCTACCACCAATTATTAAACATCAATGACCGGGAAGACAAAATCCAGCAGCAAAGCGGAAAACATCCACCTGCGTTCGGATGAGGTCCGGGAAATACTGGGAAAGCCTCCCGGATGGATCGTCACCTGGGGCACGGCCATACTGTTCCTTATCATAGTCATCGTAATATCCGGCAGCAGTTTTTTTAGTTATCCTGACATTGTTCCCGCCCCCGTGATCATTACCAAGGAAAATCCTCCCTCTCTCCTGATAGCCAGAACCGCCGGAAAACCGGAAGTGATCTTCTTCATGGACGGATCAGAGGTCAGGAAAAATGATACTCTGGCTGTAATGGAAAATGCGGCTCGTCACACCGATATTTTCCGTTTGCGTGAAAACATCAGGCTTTTTAACAGCCTGCTTCGGTCGGAAGGTGACATTATATCGTTCGAAATTCCGGGTGATCTCGTTCTCGGGGAAGTCCAGCCTTCGTTTAATCAATTTACGTCAGCACTCCATGATTACAGGATTTTTGTAAGCCAGGATTTCTATGAAAAAAGAATTGCGGCACTTACTGATGAGCTTAAAGAGTATGAAAATTACCGTGAAAACCTTGTCAGGCAGGCATCACTTGCCCGGCGTGACCTGCAGCTCCAGCTTACCCAGTTTGCCAGGGACTCCCTTCTCTATGTGTCAAATGTGATCTCGGTCTCCGAGTATGAAAAGGCTCACGCGATCCTTCTGAGCAAGCAAAAGGCGCTTGAATCTGCAAGCCTTGCCATTGCCGATGCCGGCATAACAATTGCGAGGCTGGAAAGAACCATCACCGATACGACACTGGAAAAAGAAGAAAAACAACAGGTTCTGGCAACAGGCTTGCTGAATACGTTCAGGCAGCTTGAAAGCTCCCTTGCCTTCTGGGAATATTCCCATCTTATGGTTGCGCCTGCTGCCGGCAGGCTCAATTATCTCTCTGTGTGGAGCAACCTGCAGGAGGTACGGCCGGGGGATGCTGTTTTCAGCATTATTCCCGAAGATCCCGGTGGTCTGCATACCAGGCTCACCGTTCCTTTCAGGGGTGCGGGGAAAGTGAGGCCGGGCCAAAGGGTCAATATCAAGCTCGACGGCTATCCCTTCATGGAATTCGGGATGGTGGAAGGCCGTATCCATTCGGTTTCGGGAGCCCCTGTCGAAAACGGGTTTCCCGCAGTGGTCACCCTTACCAACGGCGCCATCACCTCTTTTGGCCGTGAGCTGGAGGTCATAAGGCAGCTGCCGGGAACCGCCGAAATCGCAACCGATGAAATGAGCCTGCTGGAAAGATTTGTAAGCCCGATCAGGCATGTCATGAAAAACAGGATTGTTAATTTTGAACAATAAATTAAAAATAAACCAAATGAAAAACATCTCCAGAAGGAAGTTTTTGCAAACCACCCTGGCCGGCGCGGCCGGTTTGTCAATGCTCCCGCACCTTAAAAGCTGCGGATCACCCAATGACACAATAAGACTCGGATTTATCGGACTCGGGCAACAGACACTGGGACTGATGCGCGGATTTAATTCCATCCCCGGCGTGCAGGTCGTTTCAGGTGCCGATGTTTACGGGATCAAGCGTGACCGGTTCAAGCATCTTCTTGACAATTATTATGATGAAATTGGCGAAAACGTCAGGGTCAATACTTACGAGGACTACAGGCAAATTCTTGATGACAGGTATGTTGACGGTGTTGTCATTTGTACGCCCGACCACTGGCATGCCATCCAGGCTATTGATGCCTGCAGGGCAGGCAAGGATGTCTATCTTGAAAAACCATTGACCTTCACCATTCATGAGGGTGTGGAAGTTGTCAGGGCTGTACGGGAGAACAACATAGTTCTTGGAGTGGGCAGCCAGCAAAGATCGGATATCAACTTCCACCATGCAGTGGTCATGGCCCAATCCGGTGCCATTGGCAAAATAGACAGGATATATGCATACGTGGGCGACTTCCCTTCGCCCTACAACCTGCCCGAAGAGCCGGTTCCGGCCGATCTGAACTGGGATTTGTGGCTGGGACCCAACCCTTATGTTCATTACAATCCAAGGCTCAACCCTCCTATTTCCCTTGATCCGGTTCAGAATGAAACTTTCTGGGCAGAATGGAGGTACTTCAAGGAAACCGGAGGGGGATTCATAACGGACTGGGGCGCCCATAACTTTGATATTGCACAGTGGGCCCTTGGTGAGGATAATGGCGGTCCGGTGGAAATCATACCCCCGGGCCATGGAGACGCCCAGTATCTTACTTACGTATACCGCAACGGCGCACGTGTGCTCAACAGGCCTTATGACGATGCTTTTACCCGCGGGGTTAAAATATGGGGAGAAAACGGATGGATAGAAGTTTCACGGGGACGCTATGATGCCTCCGACGATTCGCTTTTCCCGGAAGAAGAAGAATTAAGGGGCCACGGAGGTCTTCCTTATGAGACGGGCGTTCCCCATCTTGAAGATTTCATCATGGCCATGAGGCTCCGCCGCGACCCGGTCGTGCCGGCAGAAATCGGGAACAGAACTGCTGCCACATGCATCCTGGGAAATATCGCGTACGAGCTCGGCAGGCCTGTAAACTGGGATCCCGTCAGGCATTATTTTGTTGACGATCCAGAGGCCGAAAAATACTACCACCGGGAATACAGAACAGGCTACCAGCTGTAGCCGAACTGTCGCGGCTGCACAGGTCTTTAAAATATGCCGGACCGGTTTTGATTTTATGCAAATTTATGTTAATTTGCATGTTATGGTTTTTAAAAACCGGCATTCCTGATTTGAAGAATATTATTTTATTAAAAATCAAAATCTTATGCAAAGAATTTCAAGACGCAGATTTATCCGGACAACATTTGCCGGAGCGGCAGGGCTGTCTGTACTGCCGTGGATGAAAAGCTGCCAGATGCCTGGCCGTGCCAATGATGTGGTACGGCTGGGGATTATCGGCCTCGGAAGGCAGACTATGTACCTTATGAACGGCTTCAGGGGAATCCCCGGCGTCCAGATACTTGCCGGGGCAGATGTATACGGCCGCAAGCGGGAACGCTTTGAAATGAGGATGAACGAATATTACAGGGAGACAGAGCAGGATATTAATGTTGCAACATATGAGGATTACCATCAGATCCTTGATCGTAATGACATTGATGCAGTTGTTATTGTGACACCTGACCACTGGCACGGAGTTATGGGAGTCGAGGCGTGCCAGGCCGGCAAGGATATTTATATGGAAAAACCCCTTACCTTCACTATCAGAGAAGGGGTAGAACTTGTAAGGGCGGTTAGGGACAATAACATAATCCTTTCCACAGGCAGCCAGCAGCGTTCCGACGAATCATTCCGCCATGCCGTCGAGCTGGTGAGAAACGGAGCCCTTGGCAGAATAGAAAAGGCACATGCCTATGTGGGAGGCCCGCCGGTTCCCTATGACCTGCCTGAAGAAGAGGTGCCGGCCGACCTTAACTGGGACCTGTGGCTTGGCCCGAATCCTTACGTGCACTATAACCACGAGCTCAATCCTCCCATCTCGCTTGATCCTCCCAGGGACGAAACCATCTGGGGAGCATGGAGATGGTACAAGGAGATGGGCGGCGGTTTTACGACGGACTGGGGCGCCCACATGTTTGATATTGTACAATGGGCACTGGACAAGGATGACAGCGGTCCGCGAAGAATAATACCCGCCGGCTACCAGGATTACAAATTCCTGACCTATGAATACGATAACGGAGTGATAATGACCGAAGAGCCATTCGACGATGCAATGACCAAGGGTGTCAAATTCATTGGTTCTGACGGATGGATCGAAGTGAGCCGCGGTCATTACGAAGCTTCCGATCCCGGATTTATGCCTCCTGAGGTTGAAAGGGAGGAAGGTGTTGCATATGAAACAGGCATCCCCCACCTGGTGGATTTCATAGAGTCTGTCCGGGAGCGCAGAGATCCGGTAGCACCCGTGGAGGTCGGGCATCGCACTGCCACAACCTGCACACTGGGAAATATTGCATATGAGCTTATGAGGCCTGTTGAATGGGATCCTGAAACAGAATCCTTTGTTGACGATCCGGAAGCGGATCAACATTACCACAGGGATTACCGTGCAGGCTATTCATTGTAAAGCATCTGTAATTTGTGTGACACATGCCGTTGCCCGGCTTTTTGCCGGTGCCGGCTAAATGATTTTTTAAATTGCCAGGAGAACCATCATCACGGTGGTTCTCCCTTTTTTTAGACTGGAGCAAACCACCCCCCCCGCTGAGACGGCGGATTTTAAAGCTTGATTAAAAATTGATGGTTATGGTTACCGATGGAATCAATAAGATCTATACCATAGGAGAGATAGTGTTTGACATTATGTTTAAAAACGGGCAACCCGTTGCAGCCAAACCGGGAGGCTCCATGCTGAATTCATCCATATCGCTCGGCAGAAGCGGTCTGCCGGTCAGTTTCACGGGCACCTGCGGAAAAGACAGCATCGGAGACCTGGTAGCCGGATTCCTCAGGGAAAACGGAGTGGACACCTCATTTTTATTCCGGGGTGATTCCCAGACTATAATCGCCATGGCATTCCTGGATGATGAAAACAATGCCTCGTATTCATTCTATAAGGGTGAGGGTCCTCCCTCACGGCCTCCCCTGCCTGGTCCGGGCTCCCGGGACGTGCTTCTGTTCGGATCATTCTACTCAATAAGCGCCCTTACCAGGGATTTCGTTTTTGCCCTCCGGAATGACGCCTTCAGAAACGGGGCCCTGATTATATACGATCCCAATTTCCGTGAATCGCATCTTGGCGAGCTCGACAGGGTCAGGCCCTTTATTGAAGAAAATATTTTTCATGCCGGAATAGTCAGGGGCTCCGATGAGGATTTTGAAACAATTTTCGGCACAAAAACGGCAGCCGAAACCTGGGAGCTCCCCTGTTTCAGGAATTGCAGGGCGCTTGTTTATACCCGTTCCTCGAAAGGAGTCGACCTCTGCACTCCGGATATTGCGAGACATTATCCGGTGCCTGAAATTAATCCCGTCAGCACGATAGGTGCCGGTGATTCATTCAATGCAGGAATAATCGCCGCAATGCATGAAAATAAAATCAGCAG
>SKQJ01000349.1 GCA_007119075.1 Bacteroidales bacterium
ATTTTGTAATTGAAAAACAGCACCTGGGCAAGAAACTGGTTGTCAAAGATAAAATCATCGGAATTGGCACTGAAGTCGAATCCCTCGAGCACCTCACGGGAGTAGGCCCTGAACCCGGTGTGGTACTCGGAAAGCTTCTGGTTCATCAACAGATTCTGTATAAACGTAAGCAGCCTGTTGGCCAAATATTTATGAAGGGGCATCCCCCCTTCCAGCGCCCCATTTCCAAGTATACGCGAGCCCAGCACCACGGGGAATACCCCGTTTGCGATCAGGTAGCACATTGAATGGATCAGCCGGGGCGTGTACTGGTAGTCGGGATGAAGCATCACAACAATATCGGCGCCCAGCTCGAGCGCCTTTTTGTAGCAGGACTTCTGGTTGCCTCCGTAGCCCAGGTTCTTCTCATGTTTGATAATATGCCGGATATTCAGGCTTTCAGCAACTTTCAGTGTATCATCGCGGCTGTTGTCGTCAACCAGTATTACCATATCTACAATATCAAAAGGTATCTCGCCGTAGGTTTTTTCAAGCGTCTTCGCCGCATTGTAAGCCGGTAAAACCACCACTACCTTTTTATTGTAAATCATAAGACTTCAGATCAGTTTAGCAGGCATTTCGCTTACATTTCATCCAGCTCCGGTCATTAAGCATTCTCAACATCGCCAAGAGTTTCCGCCTCGCGGTTTATCCCGGGAATGATCGTAATGTCACCCGTGGTTTCAAGAACTATGGCATCTATATCTTTTAATTCGGCTATCCCCCTTTTCCTGGCGGCAACATAGATTTCCTCGATGGTGATCCTCTCTTTTTGCCTCATACGATCAAGGAGCTCACCCTTGTAGAGCAATAGTACCGGCTGACTGGTCACTAATTTCTTTACCGTTTTGATCCTGACCGAAAGCCAGGTAATGAAAAACTGGAGGAAAATCAGCAATGCAAAAACCAGCAATCCATCCGCAAGGGCCACATCTTTGTTCAGGGCCACGTTTGCAAGAGCTGAACCCAGGGCAACAGTTATTATAAAATCAAATGCATTCATTTTTGTAAGGGTCCTTTTCCCGGAAACCCGAAGGAACAGGATCATGCCGCCATAAGCAAGTATGGTAACGAAAAAGGACCTCGCCAGGCTTTGCCAGGAATCGAAAAAAATATTTTCCATAACATTGATTTTTGCTGCCGTCAACCGCGCCTTCCGGGGCAGTGTCAAATATGGTCAATTATTCAGACCGACATCAAAAATAGGAAATTGGATCGGAATTACAACTTCGGCTATTCTGATCCCCTCTGATCCCCCAACAAGTCATTAAGCTGCTGGCATTATCTACCCCATACGAGCGTTCAATCATCCATCGGGATTAAACGTTTTCAGCGCCTGTGGCTTGCCTGGTTCTCCGACAGCTCCACAACTCATCCCGCCGGTTTTCCCGTTCATCCGGCTCGTTTAACGGTTCGGGCCGTTTTGCTTTCACAGGATCCGGGCACACATTATTTTTGGATTCAGTCTGAAATCGTACCTGTTCAAATTTATGAGGTCATTACTTTTTATACTATTTAATTTTCTGACAATTGCCGCCGGCACACAGGTTCAGATCTCAGGGAGCGTGGAAACAGTTTCCGGATCCCCTGTTTCAGGCGCAAATGTCTATATCCTTGATTCGTATGACGGCGGCACTACCGATAGTCATGGCCGGTTTGCTTTTGCCACTGATCTTGAAGGGGAACAGACACTCATGATAAGCTTTGTAGGTTATGACCCACAGATCCTCCGGATCGACATTGATGGTATTGTGGGGCCCCTGGCAATACAACTTGATCCAAAGCCGGAAGAGATCGAAGGAGTGATGATCATGGCCGGAACATTCGAAGCAGGCGACAGGCATAAATCGGTAATTCTGAGTCCCATGGACGTCGCACTGACTGCAGGGGCAGGGGGCGATATCTTCAGTGCGTTCGGCACCCTGCCGGGTTCTCACAGGATCGGGGAGGAGGGCCGACTGTTTGTCCGAGGTGGAGAAGGCCACGAAACAAGCACATTTATGGATGGCATGCTGATCAATACCCCCTATTTTTCGAGAATGCCCGATCTGCCTACACGCGGAAGATTTTCCCCCTTGCTTTTCCATGGGGCGGTTTTCAGTACCGGCGGTTATTCGGCCGAATTCGGCCAGGCGCTATCATCAATTGTTGCCCTCAACACGACTGCCCTCGAGCAGGAAAACAGATCCGGCATCTCGATCCTGACAGTAGGGGCACAGGGTTCGCATGCCCGGCGGTGGGAAAACTCGTCACTGGCCCTTACCGGTGAACTGCTTCATATGGGATTGAGCAACAAAATCTTCCAAACAGAGATTGACTGGATAAACGATCCGGTCATTGCCGGCTTGACCCTAATGTTCAGGCAAAAGACCAGTGAGACCGGGATGATCAAGACCTTTGGAAGCTTCAATCACAATTCAAGCAGGATGTGGCACCATAATTTCCGGGAATCGGTCTGCCAGGATATTTCCCTGCTGAACAACAACAGCTATATCAACACCACCTATAACGAAGAGCTTAACGAAAACTGGATCTTGCATGCCGGGGTAGCGCTGAACCTGGATTCTGAAAACATCGGCATTGATTACAATAACATCCTCTCAAAACGGACCGGCACACAGGCAAGGATCACTCTTACCAGCCTTTCGGCGGAACACATAACCACCAAAGCCGGTGTTGGTCACAAGTTTTATGATTACAGTCAGCATATACTGATGAACGGTGATTTTCTGCTGTCATTTTCCAATCACCAGCTTTTCTCATTTGTTGAATCGGAGGCTAAAATAACCCGGGCCGTTACGGTGCGTGCGGGCCTGAGGGCCGAGCACAATTCGGTAACAACAGCAACCAATCTTAACCCGAGATTATCGGCAGCGTTAAAAACCGGCAAAAGCAGCCAGGTCTCTGCGGCATACGGCACCTTCATCCAGAACCCACAGGATGATTACTTGAAATTTACTGCCGGCCTTAAACCGGAAATGGCAGAACACTGGATACTCTCCTGGCAGTATAAAGAGGCGCCATATACCCTTCGTGTGGAGGCCTACTATAAGGACTATACCAACCTGGTAAGATTCAGGGATGAATTTTCGCCGGAGCCCGGAAACTTTTCAAATACCGGTTCAGGTTATGCCCGGGGGATTGATGTATTCTGGAGGAACCAGAAGCCTTTCGGCAGAAGCGATTACTGGGTATCATATTCATGGATCGATGCCAGGCGCATTTACAGGGACTTTCCTGTCCGGGCCACTCCGCATTTTGTGCCGGAGCACAACCTCTCGGCAGTATATAAAAAGTTTTTTACAGGAATCAACTCATTTGTTTCCGGCACATGGTCGCTGGCGAGCGGCAGGCCCTATTACAATCCAAACAACCCTTATTTCATGGCCGACCGGACAAAGCCATTTACTGATGTAAGCCTGGGATTTACCCATGTTTTTTACCTGTTTAACCGGCAGTCGGTAACTCACCTGGTGCTCAACAATATTTTCGGATTCAATAATATTTACGGTTATACCTATAGCCAAACGCCCGACGATGACGGATTTTTCGGGTCGAAACCGGTCATTTCACCGCAGAAACAAATGGCAGTTCTGCTGATTTCGCTTCAGCTATAACAAATAAGTCAAAAGCAATCTGACATAATAAATTCTTACCTAAACATTATGATTATGAAAAAGTTATTGATTCTTCTTGTCGCTTTCGCCTTCCCGGCACTCACTTTCGGTCAGCAGGACCGCTACCAGCAATCCATGCTCAGGGCAATTGAAAGAGTGAACAGCGCCTCATCCATTAATGAATACCAGGGTGCGGCCAACATCTTTGAGCGGATCGCGCAGGCAGAAAAAACGGAGTGGCTGCCTCTCTACCATGCCGGACACATTTATGTGATGATTGCCATTGAAGAGCCTGACCTGAAGGCGAAGGACCATTACCTTGACAAGGCACAGGAATTTGTTGACAGGGCCCTGAAAAATGCTCCTGATGAATCGGAATTATTTGCCCTGCAGGCATTTATCTATCCCATAAGAATGTCGATCGATCCGATGGTCCGTGGCATGGAATTGTTCGACCGGTTGAATGCCGCCCTCGACAGGGCAATAAGGCTCAACCCGGAAAATCCCCGGGGGCACTATTTAAGGGCAATTACTACCCTTAATATGCCGGAGGCTTTCGGTGGAGGGCCCGCTGCGGCAAAACCGATTTTTGTCACTGCAAAGGAAAAATTTGATAATTTTAAGCCTGAATCTCCTCTCTGGCCTGACTGGGGAAAGGAGCATAATGAGGAGGAACTGAACAAGCTTTAAATGTCGGACTGAACGCCCGGGGTCGGCCGACTGGTCTCAAATGGCATGAAATGCGGCAGTTGCCGGAAGCAAGCCCCCGGCAACCCCGAAGCCCTCTCAGATGCCGCTTACCGGATAACCAATATCAAATGAAGGAAAATATCATTACAATAAAAAAGATCCTCCTGATTCTGGCCTTCCTTGTGATCATCGGGAATGGGATTGTTTTGTTGCTGGTTATCCCGCCGGATCAATTCACTTTTGGTATCTTTCTCACAAATACAATATATTCGATCTTGTTCGGCGGGGCTCTTGCCGCCGGAATCTCCTGGATTCTTTTCTGGCTTGAGAAACGGCATCCCTGGCTGAAAAATCCCCTGAAAAGGCTGGTTCTTCAATTAACTCTGACTATCGGTTACAGTCTGATGATAGTTGGCATTATGATACTGATCATGGCACTCTGGCTGGAGGGAGGACTTCCGCCAGAATTGCTTTATGAGAGCAGCCTGTTTATGATTCAGGTTGTCCTGTTCTTCCTTCTGCTTTCCATGCTTGTGACCCATGTATTCCTGTTTTTCAAAAACTGGAAGAAATCGGTGGTTTTGCAGGAACAACTCAAAAGGGAGCAGCTGGCACTGCGTTACGAAACATTGAAAAACCAGGTAAATCCCCATTTCCTCTTTAACAGCCTTAATTCAATATCATCGCTGATTAAAAGCGACCCGGCGAAAGCCGAACTTTTCGTGAAAAAACTCTCGGAGGTATTCCGGTACGTGCTTGAACAGAAAGACAATGAAATAACTACCGTCGATGCAGAATTAAGCTTCCTTGAATCGTATGTCTACCTGCAAAAAATAAGATTCGGCGACAACCTTGTCGTAAATTTGGATGTCATGGAACGAAATCATTTTATCATACCCCTTTCACTGCAGATGCTTGTTGAAAATGCGATCAAACACAACGTGATCTCAAAGGAATTTCCCCTTACGATATCTGTTTACAGCAAAGAGGGGTATGTTGTGGTGACAAATAACCTGAAGAAAAAACAGGCCCTGAATTCCGGGAATACCGGCCTGGAAAATATCAGGTCCAGGTATGGGTTCTTTACTTCAAAGCCGGTGATCATAAGGGAAGATGATGGAAATTTTACAGTGGAGATCCCTCTTTTTGAAGCGGTATCTCCCATAAATGCGGATCGATCATGAAGATATCGTATTGCTATACTGAACTTTTATGCCAATGAAGGTAATCATACTGGAAGATGAGCAGCCCGCACTGCAACAGCTCAGGGACCTGCTGCTGAGGTATGACGACACAATCGAGATTACCGCAGTCTTCGACTCGGTCAAGGATATTGTCTCCTGGCTAAGGTCCAATCCCCACCCGGATCTTGTCTTTATGGATATCCAGGTAGCCGACGGACTCTGTTTTGAGGTATTCGAGCATGTCCAGGTCAAATCACCGGTTATTTTCACCACCGCGTACCAGGAGTATGCCATTAGGGCATTCAAGGTAAACAGCATCGATTACCTTCTCAAGCCGCTCAACTTGCCTGAATTAAAGGCGGCAATGGAAAAATTCGGCAGGCATTACCATACCGGCGCAGTTGTCCCCGCCATTCGCGAGGAAATTATCCAAAGCGTAAGAAAAATGCTGGAAAAGACCTGCAAAACCCGGTTCGTGGTCAAAACAGGAGAGCACCTCCGGTCAGTTTCGACAAGCGATATTCACATCTTTCTCAGTCAGGACAAAACCACTTATATTAATACCGCCGAAAACCGTAACTTCATTATCGACTATTCACTCGATCAGATCATGCAGATGATTGACGGTGAACAATTCTTCCGAATCAACCGGCAGAGCATAATAAGCCGGGATGCCATTTCCGATATAGTGGTATATTCCAGCAGCCGCCTGAAAATAAAATTAAAGCTTGCAAACCGCGAACCCCTTATAGTAAGCCGTGATAAGGTCAATGACTTTAAATCATGGCTGGATGGCTGAGTATTTTTTTGTATCTTTAAACAACGGATCCGCCACATATTGCATAATAGCAAATGTATGCAGGCAAAGGGATTCACCATCTTGATCTGGGGTTTGATGATTGGTTTTTCCCTTCCGGGGGAAACCCGCCCTGAAGAAACGGCCTTCCGCCGGAAGGCAACAGGAATTCTCATGCCACAGGAGACGCGACCCGACGGGAAGCATTACCGTTATGCAGTCAAATTTGACGACAGGGACAACAAGATAGAAGAGATCCGGTACAACCGCGACGGCAGCATCGATGGCCGGTGGATATACAGGTACGACAGGAGGGACAACAAAACCGAAGCCATATGGTATAACAGGCGGGGGAGGATCGCGAGCCGCTGGGTCTATACCTATGATGAAAACGACAACAAGACGGAGTCCCGGTGGTATGGTTCGCGCGACAGGCCGGAGGGGCGGCGGACTTACTTCTATGACGAAAACGACAATATGGTCGAGGTATACTGGTTCGATTCAAGGGACAGGCTGGAAAGCCGGTGGCTTTATGAGTACAGTGAAACCGGCGGACTGGTGGAAATGAGCAACTGGGATCCCAATGGCAACCTTATAAGCCGGTCGACCTACAAGTGATTTTGCCCGGTTTCGATCCCCGGCCCGCCTTCTCAGCCGCCGGTCCTGCAACCAAATCGCCTTCAAATGATCCAAAAACCCTGAAACATCAGCCGGCTAAATTGATACTGGCTCCCGGTCCTGCTACAGAAACATTTTTCCCGGTCAGTGTTGCTATCTCATTCTGAAATCTTGCGGCATCGCTGTTATCGGGCGACAGATGGGCCAGGACTATATTTCTTACCCCGGACAGGTCATTTGACTGAAGGGTTTTCTTGCAGCTCTCCAGTTCCATATGAGTCAGCAATACCCTCTTTCCCCTGGTATGGTGCACACGGCCCGACCTTATGTTTGCTTCAAGGATATCCTTTGCATAATTGCATTCGATAATGATGTGATTTAGCCCGGGAATTACATAATCACACAAACGGGTATCGGAAATAAAAGCTATCAGGCCCGAATCGGGATGGTCGATCAGAAAACCCAGGCAGGGAACATCATGATGCAGCGTAAATGCAGATACCGTAAAGTCGCCGAGAACATATTCAGTGTCGGGTTTGATTGCTATTCCCATTTTCCCGTGCTGCCCCAGGGTGTTGGAACTGAAAACGCTCTCTGATGCAAGAATATTTATACCCGATTTTGCAAACCCGGCCATATACCTGGCATGGTCGCCATGCCCGTGCGAAACAAGACATCCTACCACCCTTGAATGGTTAAGATCAAGTGCCCGCCTGACGCGGGAAAAACTGAACCCCGCCTCAATAATCAATGCTTCATGTTCATTTTCAAGTATATAGCAATTACCCCTGCTGTTACTTCCCAATACTTTAAGCTTCATCCGTGTCCCCGCTCACATGGTTTAAATGGGGGTAAATTTAAGCAAAAAGAGCCTGTTTTTTTTTCACCCTTCAGTGGAAACTGGAACTTCTTCTCCTTTTTCCGTGAAGTTGGGAGCCGGCTGCATAAAGGTCCGTATTACATTTTTAAGTAGCGTCAGGACAACGGCAAAAAGCAGCATGAAAACCCCCGTTCCTATAAACAGTGCCCCGGTGCCAAAAAAACCCGTTAAAGGCTGTCCTGCGACCGGTGATATAAACTGGCCCATAAAAATAGCTGTGGTTAGTCCGCCAACGGCCCGGCCTCTCATGATTGCCGGTATTTCAGAAGTAAGCCAGACATTCAGATTGGGAAACATCAATCCTGTCCCAAGACCACTGACCGCCAGGCCGGTAAGCACCGAAACATAGCCAGTGCCAAAACCAATAATCATATAGCCTGCACCCATTAGTCCGAAATTTAATCCGAATATCAGCACATAGCCCATATATTTCTTTATCCGGCCATAGCCGAGTGAAGTCAGCATAGCGAACAATGTGACAACGGCGATTGCTATCCCGCTGGCAGCAGGGCCGGAGCCTGATATTTCATTAAGATAAAAAGGTATTTGCAATGGTATGAAGTAGAAGATTAGCATTCCCAGAAAAGCAATGGCATAGATGGGAGCAAGAAGCCTGATATGGGTGTTGATATGATTTGATCTTTCACTTATATCCGGGATACTTTTTTCCCTTACCGGTTCGGTAAGGGAGCAATATGCCAGTGGCACCAGCAATA
Organism: Bacteroidales bacterium; assembly: GCA_007119075.1. Lineage (GTDB taxonomy): Bacteria > Bacteroidota > Bacteroidia > Bacteroidales > PUMT01 > PXAP01. The sequence continues at coordinate 8,541 of SKQJ01000349.1, forward strand.
TTGAAGAAAGATATATTATAAACGGCCAGCGCCACCCCATTTCAGCAAGCCCGCCGCCCGCGGTAAGGAAGACGATGCCTCCGAAATTCATAAAAGCTGCCTGCCAGCCCATAAACTGCGAACGTTCAGGCCCTTTATAATAATCCGCAATCAGGGTGGTAGCGCTTGTCATGATGCCTGCCACGGCCACTCCCAGGAGTGCGCGCCCTGCAAGGATAGTCCATATAGAGTCAAGGTAAAGACCGGAACTTCCAGCAATTGCATAAAGCAGCATTGCAGGGATCAGTAGCCGTAAACGCCCTTTTCTGTCCAGGAACCATCCTGTAAGGGGGCCTGCAAGCACTATGAATAATGCCGGAAGAGTCAATACCAGCCGGGTAAGCAGGCCGGAATATTCTATTCCGGAAAAATGCTCTCCTATAGATGGCAGGGCTGGGGCAATCACCGTTCCGGCCATCACCGTCAGACTGCTAACCAGTAATAAAGTCGCTTTAGTGGCAAACCCGTCAATCCTCATTTCGCCCCGCATTTGCTTTTTTGCCAATGGATATTTTCCTTTCAGGAATCAATTAAGCAAGTTAAACGTTCAGATAAATTTTTGGTTCAAAGATATCAGGCATAAAAATTTCTGGCTTCAATGAGACCTGCGGCCTTCTGCCAGTGGAGAATTAATGCTTCAGGCATGGCCGTTTTTAGAGGAGCCCGGATTAATCCTGGTTAAAGAGAACCGATGGATAATGAGAGCAATTTCTACAAAACCGTGTGAATTTTTCACAAACTCAGAAGATGATGAATCTCCTGCACATTACCGGTGCCCCCCGGAGTTTTGCCGGAACCGGAATTCCATCATATTGAGTTAATTGATTCAGCAAAAAACGGAATATTTATTGTGCATTAACATGATTCAACCTTTTTATAAAACATAGAAGTAAAATATGGAAAGATTAAAGGACAAGGTAGTTATTGTAACCGGCGGGTCGCTCGGCATTGGAAAGTCTGCTTGCCAGGTGATGGCCGGGGAAGGTGCGCACGTCTGCATTACGGATATTCTGGATGATGATGGCCGGAAATTGGCCGATGAGATCATATCTGCGGGAGACAGTGCCCGTTACTGGCACCTTGATGTCTCGGATGAAGAGCAGGTAAAAAAAGTATTTGCAGAAGTAAAGGCAGAATACGGTAAAATCGATGTTCTGGTCAGCAATGCCGGGATATCGGGTGTGAATAAACCAACTGATGAGATAAATCTGGAGGACTGGCAAAAGGTTATGGATATCAATGTGAATGGTGTTTTCCTGTGCACGAAGCATATCGTTCCCTACATGCGTGAAAACGGAGAGGGAAGCATCATTAACCTTTCATCCATTTACGGGATCATCGGTGCCGGTGATATCCCTCCCTATCATGCCTCCAAGGGTGCGGTCAGGCTCATGACAAAAAATGATGCATTAATATTTGCAAAAGACAAGATCAGGGTTAATTCGGTACATCCCGGATTCATCTGGACCCCGCTGGTTGAAGCGATGGGCAGGGAAAGTGAGAAAGGGGTTGAAGGGTTCAGAAAAGAACTTGATTCCCTGCATCCGCTGGGGCATGTAGGAGAACCTGATGACGTTGCATGGGGTATCGTTTACCTGGCGAGTGATGAATCCAGATTTCTCACCGGCAGTGAACTGGTCATTGACGGTGGCTATACATGCAAATA
>SKQJ01000246.1 GCA_007119075.1 Bacteroidales bacterium
GTTCCTGAAGGGCGAACGGAAATGACAGTGCCGTCCTTAAGGAAGAATTGCAGAACGTTGGATTTGGGAAGGTCTATATTATTGCGGAGCTGACTTATCGTATCGAACGATTTTTGCTTCTGGTAATCGTTGACCAGCATCACGGGAGAGCCGTTGATGGTTTCGGGAGGCGAATTGCGGAACCGGTCCATCATGGCTTCGATTTCATCGGCCCCGGCCTTTCCCTCTTTGACAATATAGTTTAATGATTCCTTGTATAATCCGAATTCGGTATACAGCTCAATCAGTATTTCAAAAAGGGTTTTGCCCTGTTCCATTGCCCATGCGGAGGCCTCTGCTATAAGTGCGCAGGAAATCACCGCATCCTTGTCGCGCACAAAATCGCCTGCCAGGTAGCCGTAGCTTTCCTCAAAACCGGCAATGAATGATCTGGTCCCTTCTTGCATCCTCATTAATCCGGCGATATATTTGAATCCCGTCAGCACATCATGGCACTCCACCCCGAATTTATCTGCTATTTCAGCCAGAAGCTCGGTGGTTACAATGGTTTTGGCAATATACTCCTTTCCTTTCAGTCCGCCCTTTTCTTTCATCCTCTTCAGGAGGTAATAAAGCAGAAGGGAAGCTATCTGGTTCCCGTTCAACAGGACCAGTTTCCCGCGAAGGTCTTTAACTGCAACTCCGACCCGGTCGGCATCGGGATCGGTTCCCATGACAAGATCGGCATCTGTCTGTTCCGCTTTTTCCAGGGCCATTTTGAGTGCCTCGGTTTCCTCAGGATTGGGCGATTCGACTGTGGGAAAGTCACCGTTGACATCATCCTGTTCGGGAACGCGGATAATATTCTCAAAGCCAAATAGCTTGAGGGCACGGGGAACAAGATGGACCGCTGCGCCGTGAATCGGCGTGAAAACAATTTTCATGTCTTTCCATTTCTCGTTGATCCCGGGCGACAGAGACAGATTCTGCACACGAGTCAGGTAAGCGGTATCAATCTCCTCTCCGATCATCTTCAGTCTCGATGGCTGAGCTTCACGTTTTACCTGGCTGATGCCGGTAATTTTTTTCACCTCTGCAACTATATTGACATCGTGAGGGGCAATAATTTGTCCGCCATCCTCCCAGTATACCTTGTAGCCGTTATATTCCTTCGGATTATGCGAGGCAGTTATTACCAGGCCGGACTGGCATCCGAGATGCCTTATGGCAAAAGACAATACAGGAGTGGGATGGAGCTCGTCAAAAAGGTACACGTCTATATTGTTTGCCGTAAATATACCGGCCGCGGTTTCGGCAAAAAGACGGCTGTTGTTCCGGCAATCATAGGCAATGGCTACTTTTATGGTGTCAAGATGGGAAAATTCCCTGAGCAGATAATTGGACAATCCCTGGGTGGCCATACTTACCGTATACTGATTCATACGGTTTGTGCCGGGTCCCATTTTTCCCCTCAATCCTCCTGTCCCGAATTCAAGATCCCGGTAGAATGCGTCAACCAGGTCTTCTTCGGGTCCGTTAAGCATCATATCCACCTGCTTCCTCGTGTTTTCATCGTACTCGTCACCCAGCCATTTCCTGGCCCGCGCATCTATGCTTTGATAAAGTTCCTTGTCGTCCATGTGTATAATGTATAGTTAGCAATCTGTATATCTATGTTATGCGGTAAATCACCGCAGGCACATGTTTTTATTTAATTAAGTTGATTGATGCAGCCTTTTAGGCTTTCCTTCCAGTGGGGTATAGTAAGCGACAATTCGGATTTTATTTTGTTTTTGCTTAGCAGGCTGTAATGGGGCCGGGTCGCAGGAGTTGGATAATCGATTGTCTCTATCGGGATTACTTTGCATATTTTGCCGGCAAGCCTGATAATTTCCAGGGCAAAATCATACCAGCTGCAAACACCTTCGTTGCTGTAATGATAAAGCCCTCCCGTATATGGGTCTTTGTCATCAAGGGCCTTCAGGGCCAAAGCAAGCAACACCCTGGCCACATCCCTTGTATACGTGGGCGTGCCGATCTGGTCGTAAACCACGCTCAATTCATTCTTCTCTTCAGCGATCTTAAGTATCGTATTAAAGAAATTTTTCCCGGTTGGAGAATAGAGCCATGAGGTGCGGACTACAGTGCCGTGCTCGTAATCCAGAACAGCCTTTTCTCCAATGAGTTTGCTCCGGCCGTATACGGAAACCGGATTCACGGGGTCTTCCTCAATGTATGGCCTGTGATTTTTGCCGTCAAAAACGTAATCGGTGCTGACATGTATGAACCGGGTGTTGTTCCTTGCTGCCAGGCTGACCAGTCCCTCAACGGCATAACCATTTACATGCAGGGCTTCTTCAGTATTTGATTCGGCCTTGTCCACGCCCGTATAGGCAGCACAATTTATGATGCAATCCACCCTGTGGTTCTCAAAATAACGGTTTACTTGTTCGCTATTGGCAATATCCAGCTCTTCCCTGCCGGTACGGAAAAATTTATAGGCCTTGTAAGGATGAGTGTAAGAAAGCCCTGTCAATTCATGACCGAGTTGCCCGTTTGCTCCAGTAATCAATATATTCTGCATCCTTATGATTTTTATGATATTGCTTATGTTTTACCGTACAGGAAATTGAATTCGGCAGCGGAAAAAGGAGCTGCGCTTTTGTCTTTCTCCGATACCACGGCCTTATCCGGTTCAATTCCCCAGTCAATCGCCAGGGCATGATCAGAATAAAGCAGTCCCCTTTCGTGCCCGGGATGATAAAATTCATCGCATTTATAAAACACCGTGGCATATTCGCTGATTACCCTGAAACCATGCGCGCATCCTTTGGGCACGAGGACCTGCAGCTTGTTTTCAGCCGAAATTTCGATGCCGCTCCAGGTACCGAAAGCAGGCGAATCCTTCCTGAGATCTACCACGACATCAAATATTTCTCCTTCGATAACCCGTAAAAGCTTTGTCTGGGCATGAGGCTCAAGCTGATAATGCAGACCTCGTATGACGTTCCTGCCTGACCGTGATTCGTTGTCCTGTACAAACCCAAAAATCAGACCGTGTTCCCTGAAAAGCCGTTCATTGAAGCTTTCATAAAAATATCCCCGGGCATCACGGTAAATGCGGGGTTCAATGACAAGCAAGCCAGGTATTGAAGTTTCAGTGATTTTCATCATTTATCTGCAAAATGTTATTATACCGGTTTCTGACCGCAGGCTCTGCCGGCATATACAGTTACCGGGAATTTTGTCCCTGCCCGGTCAATTTTCACCGGCTACCTTATAGAGGTATTTGCCATACTGACTGTTTTTAAGACTGCCGGCAAGTTCAATCAGCTTTGACCTGTCAATAAAACCCTTATTATATGCGATCTCTTCGAGACAGGCAATTTTCAGACCCTGCCTCTGCTCAATTGTATGGATGAAATTTGAAGCCTGCAGCAGGCTTTCATGAGTGCCTGTATCAAGCCATGCCATACCCCGCCCGAGCAATTTGACGCTCAACTGTGATTCATCAAGGTAAAGCCTGTTGAGATCAGTAATCTCAAGCTCGCCCCGTGCAGAAGGCTTAAGGCTCTTTGCTTTCTCAATTACATCATTGCCATAAAAATAAAGCCCTGTAACGGCATACTCTGATTTTGGCCTGGCCGGCTTTTCCTCAATGCTGAGCACCTTCCCGCCATTATCGAATTCAACAACCCCGTACCGCTCGGGATCATTGACAAGATAACCAAAAACAAGGGCGCCCGAAGTCAGTTTTGCGGCTTCTGCAAGGATCTGGCTCAACCCGTACCCGTAAAAAATATTGTCACCAAGGATAAGACATACCGGCTCGTTGCCGATAAACTCCTCGCCCAGCAGGAAGGCCTGCGCCAGTCCCCCGGGTTCCGGTTGTTCCAGGTAGGAGAATTCCAGTCCGAAATTACTGCCATCACCAAGGAGATGCCTGAAAACAGGCAGATCATGCGGAGTTGAAATTACCAGTATCTCCCTTATGCCCGCGAGCATAAGCACGGAAACCGGGTAATAGACCATAGGCTTGTCGTAAACCGGCAGCAGCTGTTTGGAAATGCTGTGTGTAGCCGGATGCAGCCTTGTTCCTGCGCCACCTGCCAGAATTATTCCCTTCATCGATTGCAATTAAAATTAAAAAAAAAAATATTCAGTTCCTATTATTTTTTAAAGTACCACGGTATAAACTTATATACATAAAGGGATGGACGGACCCTGAGAACCTGCCCGGAGTAAATTCCGGAAAGCGGTGCATTCAGAATATATACAACAAATCATTAATTATGTTTACCAAACAATTCACGGAAATATTCTATGGTTTTTTCAAGACCCTCATCCAGACCCACGACAGGCTCCCAGTTATCAAGCGCTTTCCTGGCAAGGCTGATATCGGGTTTCCTTTTCACCGGATCATCGTTCCTCAGCGGCTTGAATATGATCCTGGAGTCCGAACCGGTCATCCGGATGATTTTTTCGGCAAGCTCAAGTATGGTCATTTCCTCGGGATTACCGATATTGACCGGCCCTATAAAATCTTCAGGGGTATTCATTGCCCTGACAAGCGCTTCAACCAGGTCGCTGATATACTGAAAACAGCGGGTCTGTGAACCGTCGCCATGAATAGTGATTTCTTCGCCCTTGATCGCCTGGACAATAAAATTGGAAACTACCCTCCCGTCATTCGGCTGCATCCGCGGACCATAGGTGTTAAATATCCTTATGATTTTTATCCTGACCTGGTTTTGCAGATGATAATCCATAAAAAGTGTTTCGGCGCACCGTTTCCCTTCGTCATAACATGAACGTTCTCCCACGGGGTTGACGTAGCCCCAGTAATCTTCGGTCTGCGGATGAATCTTCGGGTCACCGTATACCTCACTGGTGGAAGCCTGGAGTATTTTGGCCTTCTTGCGTTTTGCAAGGCCGAGCATATTGATTGCACCCATTACCGACGTTTTCACGGTTTTAATGGGGTTATGCTGATAATGGATTGGCGAGGCCGGGCAGGCAAGATTATATATCTCGCCGATCTCACTGTAAAAGGGCATAGTCACATCGTGCCTTACAACTTCAAAATAGGGGTTTTCCATCAGATGGACGATGTTTCTTTTGGAACCCGTAAAATAATTGTCAAGACAAAGCACATCGTTGCCTTCGCCAAGGAGTCTTTCGCACAGGTGTGAACCGATAAACCCGGCACCCCCTGTCACAAGTATTCGTTTCATGAGAATTCAGTATAGTGTTTGGTGGTTCTAATTGCCAGTTTGTTTAACAGCCCTGGGAACTGCATCCGGTTCTAAGACAGGCTCCCTGCCAATGCTATAATACGCAAACCCGAATTCTCTCATTTCCTGGGGCTCATAAAGATTACGCCCGTCGAAGATAAGCCTGTTCCTCAGCAATCGGCCGATCACCTTATAATTAAGTGTCCTGAATTCATTCCATTCGGTAACCAGCAACAGGGCATCGGCATCGACCAGGGCATCATACTGGTCATGTGCATATTCTATCCTGTCGCCTAATTTTTTCCTCGCCTCGTTCATGGCCACCGGGTCATAGGCGGCAACTGATGCCCCTGCGCCCAAAAGGCCTTCGATGATAGCCAGCGACGGGGCTTCTCTCATGTCATCAGTGTTGGGTTTAAAGGATAAGCCCCAGATAGCGAATCTTTTGTTTTTGAGCTCTCCCTGAAAATGATCACTTACTTTTTTGAAAAGGACCGTTTTTTGACGATTATTCACATTTTCGACTGCCTTCAGGATATCGAGAGAATAATCATTGTTGTCGGAAGTCCTGATCAGGGCTTTGACATCCTTGGGGAAACATGAGCCGCCATAGCCAACCCCCGGGTATATGAACTTGTTCCCGATGCGGCTGTCACTTCCTATGCCTTTGCGAACCGCATTGATGTCGGCGCCGACAATCTCACATAAATTTGCAATGTCATTCATGAAGCTTATACGTGTGGCCAGCATGGAATTTGCGGCGTATTTGGTCAGCTCGGCCGAATAGATATCCATGAATATGATAGGATGGTTGTTCAAAACGAAGGGCTTGTAAAGCCGTCGCATAATTTTTTCGGCTTCATCCGATTCGGTCCCCACAATTATACGCTCAGGTTTCAGAAAGTCCTCTATAGCATTGCCTTCCTTGAGAAATTCCGGATTTGAAGCCACGTCATATGGTATGTCAACTTCCCTTTTCTGCAGCTCTTCCCTTATAACATCCTTCACCCTGGCGGATGTGCCGATCGGAACAGTGCTCTTGGTGACAATTACCATGTAATGCTCCATATTGCGGCCGACTTCCCTGGCCACGTCAAGCACATATTTCAGGTCGGCGCTTCCGTCTTCGTCAGGGGGCGTCCCTACGGCAATAAAAACGGCATCCGTGTCAGGCAGGTTATCTTTAAGGCTGGTTGAAAAGACTATCCTTCCTTTTTCCCTGTTCCTGTTGACTATGCCTTCAAGGCCCGGTTCGTAAATAGGCATAATGCCTTTTTCTATATTTTCAATTTTCCGGCTGTCAATGTCAACACATACCACATTGACCCCGGTTTCGGCAAAACAAGTACCGGATACCAGTCCGACATACCCGGTACCCACCATCACTATCTTCATATTCTCAAATTAAATTAACGAATAAATTTAATACAAATAATTACCGGCGATGCCGGGAACCCGGTGAATCCGGCGAACCCGCCAAATTGCGCAGCCGGTTACAAAGACACTAAACAAATTTCGCAGCAGATGGTTCTAATAATCATTGCTAAGATCAAGAATCTCAATTTTCCTGAATTCAGTAGGGTGACTTTCTGCCTGGAGTGCTATATATCCCTGCCGGAGAGGTTCGCCTGTTTCGGAAAGCTGCGGATTGGTATAGGTCATGATCGTATCGTTTTCAATAATATGATGGATTATTGAATCGCCATACACGTGAAGCTCTGCCGTCACCCACTGATCGCCATGAAAGGTGGGGCCGTCTGATGAAATGCAGTGCTCTGTCCTGAGCTGTCCGTCAATCACGACATGGGTGCCCGGAGTGCACACACTGAAGTTGGGGCGGTCCCCGGTGCCGTCGCCGCCAAGCAGCTGCGCTTCAACTGAGACAGGAAAATCCTGATCGATGTCCATGGTTTCGGGGGCCTGGGAATGGAACATTATTCCGTTGTTCCGGTATGCCCATCCGGCGCCTCCCTCAACCTGTTCGCCCGTAAAACGATACTCGACCCTGAGTTTGTAATGAGAAAAGGGTTCCTCGTAAAAAATATGTCCGAACCTGTTATCAAAAGTTTCATATTCATCGTATGAAACTATCAGCAGACCGTCCTCAACCCTGAATGTATTTCTGTAATTTTCACCAGGCTCAAAACCCCTTATCTTTATGATCCATCCGTCCAGGTTCTCACCATTAAAAAGAGGTTTCCAGTCCTCTTCGGCTCGGTTCCCGCATGAATTAAACAACAACATGAACATTGAAAATGATGTAATAAAGCCCAAAACCGGGTTTGACAAGTTATTCTTTTTCATTTTCTTGGAATTTTAATTTAAATTACATTATATTGTATGCTGTGCCTCAAAAAAATAAGCCGTGGCAAGGTAAAGCATGGATCATATTGGAATTTGGCGGCAGTGGCAAGTAATATCCTGATAACCTGTGTAATAGTTTTAGTGTTTTCAAGCCTGGCATATAACAAAAATGCTAAAATACGAAATAAAATCAATTAAAGAGGCCCCATATAAATCAAAAATAGATTGACTGCTGTGAAGTATAAACAAATTTAATTAATTTTGCACCTTCCAAGTTTTATACAAAATAATGTCTAACCCATTAATTTAAGCAATTTTGCCTTACAATTATGACAGAGAAAGAAAAAGAAAACAACCAAAATGAAGAGCTGAAAAGCCAGGGTACGGGAAATGAGGAGAAGACCAATGACAATAAAGAAGAATCTCCGGTTCAGGAAACCGCCAGCCGGCAGTCACCCGAAGAAGAGCCAGACGAGCAGTCACCCGATAGTCCTGCTGAAAATCTGAGCCAGACCGAAACAGAAACCGAAGAACAGCAGCCCGCTGCTGAATCTGCAGTTCCCGAACAGGATATGCCTCCAGGCGAAACAGAGCCCGTTGCCGAGGGCGGCGAAAGGCCGGCTACAGCCGCCGAAAAAGAGCCTGTCGTCGTGACCCCGGAATCGGCTGATACAGAAACCGGGTTCGAACCTCCCGAATCACCTAAAGACGAGGAAGTTCCTGTAACCGATCTTGCATCCGCAGAGCCCTCCGGAGAAGTAAAAAATGAGCCTGAGAAAGAATTTGACTGGGACAATCTTGAAGAAAGCCATGACTTTCATTCCAAGCAAGAAAGGGCCAAATATGAGGCCATGTACGACAAAACCCTCTCCACCATCAATGTTAACGAGGTAGTTGACGGTACCGTAATCGCCATGAGCAAACGGGAAGTTGTTATCAATATCGGATACAAGTCAGAGGCAGTGGTCAGTTTGAATGAATTCCGCTACAACCCAGAACTGAAACCCGGCGATACCGTTGAAGTTTATGTCGAGAGCCAGGAAGACAAGAAAGGACAGCTGGTCCTGTCACACAAGAAAGCACGGGCCTTAAGGTCATGGGACAGGGTAAATGCCGCACTGGATAATGATGAAATAATTAAAGGATATATAAAGTGTCGCACCAAAGGCGGCATGATAGTCGATGTATTCGGCATCGAGGCCTTCCTGCCGGGCTCGCAGATAGATGTGAAGCCAATACGCGATTACGATGCATACGTGGGCAAAACGATGGAATTCAAGGTGGTGAAAATCAACCATGAATTCAAGAACGTCGTTGTTTCCCACAAGGCTCTTATCGAGGAAGAGCTCGAGCAACAGAAAAAGGAAATCATAGCGAAACTAGAGAAAGGTCAGGTGCTGGAAGGAACAGTCAAAAATATCACCTCCTACGGGGTGTTTATAGACCTTGGCGGGGTTGACGGACTGATACACATTACCGATCTTTCCTGGGGAAGGGTAAATCATCCCGAAGAAATAGTTGAGCTTGACCAGAAACTCAATGTTGTCATTCTTGACTTTGACGATGCCAAAAAAAGAATTGCTCTTGGCATGAAGCAACTTACTCCCCACCCCTGGGACTCTCTTGATCCTGATCTTAAAATCGGTGACAAGGTTAAGGGGAAAGTCGTTGTTATGGCCGATTACGGTGCCTTTGTAGAAATAGCACCCGGCGTGGAAGGGCTTATCCATGTATCGGAAATGTCATGGTCACAACATCTGCGCAGTGCCCAGGAATTTATGAAAGTGGGCGACATAGTTGAAGCCCATATCCTTACACTGGACCGTGACGAAAGAAAAATGTCGCTGGGGATCAAGCAGCTGAAACCCGATCCATGGGAGAAAGTCGAAGAGAAATACCCGGTCGGGTCGAAACATTTTGCCAAAGTTCGAAATTTCACTAATTTCGGAGTATTCGTGGAAATCGAGGAGGGAGTCGACGGACTTATCCATATATCTGATCTTTCCTGGACCAAAAAGATAAAGCACCCTGCAGAATTTACCCAGATAGGCGAAAATATCGAGATCGTGGTTCTCGAGATTGATAAGGATAACCGACGACTTAGTCTCGGCCACAAGCAGCTTGAAGAAAACCCCTGGGATGTTTTTGAAACTGTTTTCAGTCCCGGATCTGTCCACGAAGGAACGATCACAGAGGTCTTTGACAAAGGTGCGCTTGTGTCCCTCCAATACGGAGTAGAGGGTTTTGTGTCCTCCAAGCATATGGTGAAAAAGGATGGAAGCATGGCCAGAGTGGATGAAAAATTACCATTCAAGGTAATTGAGTTTTCGAAAACAGCCAAGCGGATCATACTTTCCCATACCAGGATCAATGAGGAAGATACTCAGGTAAAAGATTCCGAATCCAAAAAACCCAAACCGGCCCAATCGACGCAGAAGACCATGCAAAAAATGAAGTCGGGCCTGGAAAGGACAACACTGGGAGACATCTCAGAGCTTGCATCGTTGAGGGATGAAATGGCGGAAGGCGAAAAAGCGAAAAAGCAGGATGCGGGAGCCGGGGCAACAAAGGAGAAGCCTGAAGCCGGAGAAGTGAAACCGGAAGCCGGGGCAAAGGAAGAGAAGCCTGAGTCAAAGGAAGAGAAGCCTGAAGCAAAGGAGGACAAGTCCGCAGCAAAGGAAGACAAGCCTGAAGCAAA
>SKQJ01000224.1 GCA_007119075.1 Bacteroidales bacterium
GCCGTTCCGTGACCGCCTGCGAATCCTATTTCGAGTATGGTGGCAAAAACGGGAGATACATCAAAAACGGGTACGAGGATAAGCGCTGTCACCAGCAATGCCACAAAATACTGGCCGGTACCGGCCACCATGCCAAAGCACAGCTGGCTTCCTCCCTGCGACCACATCGTCCTGACCCCGGGAACGGCTACGCCGAGAAAAAGGGTGGCGAAAACAAAATTTATGAGTATGCCCGGTATTTCCCTCCAGGTATCCATTATAAAGGGAGGAAGAATATCAGCCATATAAGGTCCGCATGCAAGGGCCAGGAATCCTCCGATAATCGATGAAGGGAGAAATATTGCCCTGAAAAGCGGAACTTTGACCCGGAGTATTTTCCCCGCAAGGAGAAACACTCCGAGGATGCAAATGCTAAAGAAGACTCCTGTCAATCCCTCCATAATTGGTTTTTCCGACAAAGAAAACTAAAAATGGAGAGATGACAAGGATTTGTTGATCAGATCAGTTCTATTTCTTCTTTGCCAAGCTCGCCGATCATGCTGTCGGGCCATATGCTTGCCTGTACCTGTCCTATATGTTTCTTGCGAAGCATGAACATGCACATCCTCGACTGTCCGATACCGCCACCCATGGTCAGCGGCAGCTCACCGGAAAGCAGCATGCGGTGAAACATCAGCTCCTTGCGCTCAAGGCAGTTCCTTATTTCCAGCTGCAGCAACAGCGCTCTTTCGTCCACCCTGATGCCCATTGAAGATATTTCAAACGCGGCTTCCGTAACCGGGTTCCAGACCACTATGTCACCGTTCAGTCCCTTGTATGTGCCTGAAGAAGGAGTGCTCCAGTCATCATAGTCGGGTGCGCGGCCGTCATGGATGCCTCCTCCGGGCAGCTCGCCGCCGATCCCGATCAGGAATATTGCACCGTGTTCCCGCGCTGCTTCGTTTTCCCTCTGCCTTGGGGTCAGCTCAGGATACCGGTGAAACAGGTCTTCGGAATGGATGAACGAAATCCTTTCCGGCAAAACCGGCTCTATGCCGTGTTTTTCGTAAACGGCCTGTTGGGTCATTTTCATTGAATGATAGATCCGCTTAACGGTTTCTTTAAGAAATGACAAGTGCCTCTGGTCCCTGGTGATTACCTTTTCCCAGTCCCACTGATCGACCGAAACCGAATGAAGAGGTCCCATAGCCTCATCGGGGCGTATGGCTTTCATATCGGTAAGGATCCCTTCTCCCGGTTCCACCCCAAGTTTGGCCAGCCTGTAGCGTTTCCATTTTGCCAGCGACTGGACCACGCTGATGCTGTGCGAGGGCATATCCTTGAGCATTATCTTTACAGGCCTCTCGATTCCGTTAAGATCGTCGTTGATGCCGGTATCTTCTGCAACTATCATGGGTGCCACTACTTTAAACAGGTTCAGCTGTTCACATAAATGCGCAGAAAATGTGGTCTTTACAAGGTCGATGGCCTTTTCGGTTTCAAGCTGGCCAGTAACCGGCGATGCGGTTTTTTGAGTCGGTTCCATTTTTTTGATTTTTAAGTGATTGTGACTTCATTTGTAAGGCAACAAAAAACCCGCTTTCGGGCGGGCACAGGAAAACACTTCTGTTAAACCTGCCCGCGGGAGGAGAATTATTATTGATATTGATATTGGAGCTGCAGCTGTACATTATTCTGTTCATAAAAAAAGCCCTCCTGGAGGGGAGGGCTTCTGTGTATTTTTAATGGTATCTGTCTACTTTTTACACGCAATAACCTCCCGGGCGCTGAACTGATTATTGTTCAGAGCATTATTATTGAGGTTGTTATTATTTATTGCGAACATGTGCTTAATTATATACGTGCAAATGTAAATATATATTTCGGGATATTCAAATATTTATTCTTTTTTTTCTCTTGTATAAAGCTATTATTGACGCACGGGCATGATCTTTTGAAACTCCTGGCTATATTTAACTGATTAACGAATGGAAGATTATTTGTATTATTGCCGACAGAGAAAAATTGGATCCACGATCCCGGTTGCGTTAGCGGGACCCCCGGTTGCATAGCGGAACGCCCGGTTGCGTAACGGACCTGTTAAATTTTATCGATAAAAAATGACAACAAGAAGAGAAAGTCTCAAGCTGCTGGGTGCCGCCGCCGCCGCCGCGATGATTCCCCTTGCCTCCTGTGCGGGCAATGCACGGAACCGGTCTGCTCAGTTCAGATACTGTTTAAATACCAGCACAATAAGGGGACAGGGCCATGGCCTGGTAAAAAACATTGAGATAGCCGCCGAAGCCGGTTATGACGGGGTGGAACTGTGGGTAGACGACGTAAAAGCCTACTTGTCCGCCGGAGGCAGCCTGAACGAACTGAAAAACATAATCCATTCCGGCAGACTTAAAGTCGAGGGGGCAATAGGGTTTGCCCCCTGGATAACCGACGACCCCGAAGTCCGCCAGGAGGGCCTTGTCCGGATGGAGGAGGAGATGGAAATGATGGCCGGCCTCGAATGCCATAGAATTGCTGCGCCCCCGGCCGGTTTTCACCAAAGGTCCGACCTTGATCTCCTTGAAGCCGGTGCCCGTTACCGGCAATTGCTCGACCTGGGCCGCAAGACGGGGGTAATGCCCCAGCTGGAATTCTGGGGCGC
>SKQJ01000380.1 GCA_007119075.1 Bacteroidales bacterium
GGAATGCCTGCGGCAAGTACTCAATCAACCAGTCAGCTTCCCTCGTCAGGCAGGCCGGAGTGGTTATCAGTCATGATACCGGACTGATGCACATCGCGGCCTCCTTCAAAAAGAAGATCATCTCGGTTTGGGGGAATACCGTTCCCGGATTTGGCATGTCGCCCTACATGCCGGTTGATTCATCGTATGTCTGCGAGGTACAGGGGCTGAAATGCAGGCCCTGTTCTAAAATCGGCTACAAAAAATGCCCCAGGGGCCATTTCAGGTGCATGATGGACCAGGATGCCTCGGCAATTGCCGCTTATGCTGCAAAACTCTTTAAAACCGGCTAATCGATGCTTTCCCGGGCCGTTTCATCCTGTCACAGGCTTTTCCCATCCCGTTTTTGCGGTTTCCCGGTAATATTTGCCATTTACCGTCCTTCGATCAAGTTTTTCCGGTTTCCCGGGTGATACCGGCCATTTGCCATTTTCTGTCCGGGATTATGCGATTCCCCGGGTGAGACCGGCCATATGCCGTTTTCTCCGGGTTTCTGCGCGCCCGCGATCGGCCCCTTTCGTCTGCTTCCGGCATAAAAATATAATGGAAATTAATTTGATTTAGTCTAAACAAATTCAGATTAAATGTGTTTTTGCAACAAATAGCCTTATCAAGGTTAAACAATTTGGTGTTTAATAATTAAAATTGAGGAGGATAAGATTATGAAAATTTCCAGAACACGATTATTCCATCCGTTTTTTATTGGGTTTGCCCTGATGGGAATTGTCATATTTACCGGATGCGAAAGCGATGATGATGAAGCCCAGCCCCAGGAGCCACGGGTGGAAAGGATATCCATTCATCCTGAAGTTGTTGAATTCACTGATGTAGGCGAACAGGTTGATTTTTCGGTGGTGGGACTCACTGCCGAAGGGGATACGGTGGATACCGGAGAGCTTGAAGTAGAATGGGAGTGGTGGTCGACCGATGAAAGCGTGTTCACCGTCGAACCCGGAGGGCTCGCTACAGGCCAGGGCCCCGGCGAGGCATATTGTGTCGTCGAGGCAACCATACTGCATAAGAGCCTTAAGAGCCTTAATTTTACAGGCAGGGATTCGGCATTTGTCTTTATGTTCTAACGGTCCTCATTTAAAGCGCCCCCAGATCGACACCCAGGCTGAACAGGAAGGAGTATTCGTTCCGTGATGGGATATGAGCAATGCCGGTGGTGATATTGAAAGGAAAAGGAGCCCTGAGCATATGCATATTGGTGGTAACGGCGGCTCCCCATGAGAAGAGCCGTTCATTTTCACCGGTAACCATATTGTTTCCGCCGGCGCCGGAAGCTGTTCCGCCCTCTGCAAACAGCTCGGCATGGAACCTTTTGAGGTAAATCACACCCGGCAGGGGAAAACTGATGTCGGGATACAGGAAAGGAAAAGAATAGCCTGTTTTCAGAAGCCGCAGATCTCCCCTGGTTTCACGGGGATAGCCCCTGGGCAGGCTGACCAGGTTCGAAAAATAGTATTTCTGGGGCTTCTGGCTTTGCAATGCGCCTTCGATCCTGAGACTGTGGTGGGGCATCAGTCCCGGAAAATAAAGGACGAGCCCGGCGGAGCTGACCGATCCGAGAGTTTCCGGCTCAAAAGGAGAATCGCTCCTTTGCAGCCTCAGGACCTGCCCCCAGGGCGGGGCCAGGTCGCGGTGGCTCCTTCGGGAATAGCGGTAAGCTAAAAACCTGGCCTGTATGGTAGTCATTCCCCTTTCGTAGGTATCGTCTTGCTCGACATGATGCAGAAAATTATGGTAATTGACCCTGAGCAGCGGTTCGAATCCAGCAATATAGCGGCCCGAGCCAAGGTTGAACGGCACTGAAACCGTGCCGTGAAAATTAAGCCGGCCGGCAGGGCCGGTTGCCGGTGGACCGATTGTGTCCCTTCCCATCAGTATCTGCGGATCGTCCCCGTAGTCGAATCCTGCCTGTAACACAGGATACCAGCCTTTGTAAATAAAGCTGCCGTGAGCCACATGGTTGCCGTTCCTGTAAGAATACCCGATAAAGGTGTTTGCCGTGTTCAAAAGATTTTGTGACAAAAGGGTGATCCCCGGATCGACAGGGACCCCTTCGATATTCAGATCACGGTAATCATAGTAAAAGGGCGACCAGCTGTGAAAATTGAACAAATTCAGGCCTTTCCGATAGGGTCCGGATGAGAAACCGTCGGTGTCATGACCGTTTGTCATCATTGCTCCCTTTTCATGGCCGGTCAGGGTTTCGATCAGCTCCCCGCGAAAATACTTTTTCTCTTCCAATGCCTCAAACATATCAGGATCAAATTCCGAAAGTGAAATATCGAACCCGTCAGGAGTGTATTCCGACCACACCAGGTTTTGGCCCGAAACATCCAGGCTTCCGTCAAAACCGCCATGCCGCCCGGAAGTAACCTGGTAATGGGTCCCGCTTGCGGGGTCCATTGCGAAGATATTGTCTATTCCCGTGAAATCGGTATGGAAGCAAACCATTCCCCCGCAAGGGAACACCCCGGAAACATTGTCAAACGAGGGACCGCGGATGGTGGTCCACTCCCCGCTGTTCCGGTCGACCGAAAGTATCGAGGTTCCATGGCGGCCGACCGACGTAACGAGTATTTGGTCGCC
>SKQJ01000228.1 GCA_007119075.1 Bacteroidales bacterium
CAACTCCACATACCCGTTGCGCGGCTCAGAAAGGAATTATAAATGAAGTCGTTCATTGCCAGTGCTCTTTCAGTCATATTGCATCCGGTGTTCATGCCCTCTCTGGGACTTTTAATGCTGCTGAATTCCGGGACATACCTTGAGTTTTTATCATACCGCCAGCAAAGATCCATCTTCATAATTTTTTTCACCGGCACCGCTCTTCTTCCGCTGAGCCTCATCCCCATGATGATGCTGCGAAGGATGATCACCGATATCAGGATGGACAGGCGGCGGGAACGGATCATGCCCTTTATGATCACCGCCCTGTTCTATGGTTTCACGTGGTACCTTCTTGCCCGGCTGAATGTTCCGGGCCTCATAACCTCTTACGCCATGGCAGCAGCATTATCTGTGTTGCTGGTTGCATTGCTTTCCCTGAAATGGATGATCAGCCTGCATATGACTGCCATGGGGGCTCTCGCCGGCATGCTCCTGGCAACGGCCTTCAGGTTCAATGTCAACCTGCAGCTCTTCCTTGCGCTTGTAATTCTGGGCGGGGGACTTGCAGGATGGGCACGGCTCAGTCTGAAGGCCCATAATGCCGCAGAGATTTATTCGGGATATATCCTGGGATTTGCGGTGGTATTTTTTATCATGTATACCGCCTGACAGCCTCAATCACTGTCTTTTGCAAAAGATCTTCCCCGGGGACCGGCCTTAAGCCGGCGAATGACGGATCTCCCGGCTTTGGTCGTTCCATTATCATCCGGATATCGAAATCCTTCTGGCTGACAACCCTGAACCATCCCCGGCCGGCCAGCCATTTTCCCAGGTATTCCTGTTCCGGCTGACCCGGAGTGGGGATCAGGATGGCATTCTTTTCCGCCACAAGCAGATCCATCACCGAGCTGTATCCGCTCCTGCAGACCACCAGCCGTGATTTGCCCAGGGCATCAAACAGACCGGCAGACGGGAGGTAGGAGACAATCTCGGTATTTCCGCGAACCTCCTTTTTACAGGGCACGCCGGGCAGGCCCCTTGCAATCAGGGCGTTCATTCCTGATTCAATGCAGCCCCGGGCGACCTTTTGTTCAAGCAGGGTTCGATGGGGCTCCGGCCCGGACAGCAAAAACATTGCCTCATACCGGAAATCTTTTCTTTTTTTGATATCCCCTTCCGGGGAATCATATTTTCGACCCGGAGAGCTGATCCCGGCATATCCGGTTTTCCCCGGAAACCGGCTGAGCCATCCGGTGAACCTCGCACCCGGGAGCTTCTCCCAGCCACTTGTCAGTCCACCGGCAGCGGGGCTGTCAGGGCAGTCGGGAATCCAGCATTCATCGAAGGCAAGGGCCCATTTTCTTATCTGCCGGGACAGCGGCTTCTCCAGCATCCTGAAAGAAAGCGGCAGGGAGGGCTTAAGCTGATGGGTTATCAGCACCGATGGAACCGAGTCATGTACCAGGCCGTAACGGTTATCGGATATAATAAGGTCGGGCCTGATCTTTTCAACCAGTGACCTGAGCATTTTTTTCTCCCTGGAAACATGATACAAAAAAGCAGGGGCCCGCATCAGCAGTCCGCCTAAAAGCCAGTAACGGGAATAGGAAACGGCAAAGCCCGGAAACGGGACCACCTCGACGGGCACGGGCCCGGTTTCTTTTCTTATCAGATCGGCAGCAGCTCCTGAAGAGGCCGCGACCACCCGGCATCCGGCATCGCGGAATGCATTTATGACCGGAATGCAACGCGAGGCATGCCCCAGTCCCCAATCCATCGGACAAATCAGCACAGTCTTTTCGGCCATAGGAAATTATATTTGATCTTCATCAGATTTCCGGACCCGGGTCATTTCCATTGTACCGGTGGACCGATCACTTCTTCCGGGCTCTTTCCGCAGGATCTCTTCCCTGAAATCCCGGCATCAAAATCCCCCCTCATCCCGATACCTGTACGGGAATACCGAGTTCCCTGACCCTGGAGGCAATATTTTCAAGCTCTCCGGCACCAACCTTGTGCAAACCTTGCGAAGGAGTATCCCTGGCAATGGTATAGATCATAACCATCTGAGGCCTTAACCGGTCAACAAGTCCCAGCCATTCCCGCACTTCCGGGGTGCTTGCGTTGTCCACCTTTTTTCCCCTGAATGTACCCTTTACAAACAGGGTCTGCAGCACAAATTCCCCCTCGTATCGGCTTATGTTTTCAATCAGCCCCTCCAGGCTGAATCCTTCCGGAGGCTGGTTGAGCAGACGAAATGTATCTTCCCTTGCCGAATCGATTTTCAGGATATTCTGGTCGACTTTTTTGAGCGCATTGAACACGGAAGGGTTTTCGAGCATGGTGCCATTGGAAAGGACGGCTATCCGGGCCCCAGGGGCAAGCCGGTCGCGCAGGACCAGCGTATCGCCGATTATCTCACCGAAGGAAGGATGGAGGGTGGGTTCGCCGTTACCGGCAAAAGTAATGGTGTCGGGTTTTTCTCCCCTTTCCGACATGGAAGTCAGTTTTTTTTCAAGCTCATTTGTTATCAGCTCCCGGGGAGGAAACCCTTCCCTGCTGTAAGGTCCGGGCCGGGTCCAGCCGCACTCGCAGTAAATGCAGTTAAATGTGCACCATTTGCTCCCTGTTGGCAGAAGGTTTATGCCAAGA
>SKQJ01000089.1 GCA_007119075.1 Bacteroidales bacterium
ATTGCCGGCATCCGGCCGACCGCATGGAAGCTGATGTTTCCTGGGAACTGCTCAGCAATACCCACAGCGACCTTCCCAGGGCCAGGGCCGAATTCACCATCAGGAACAATTTCGGCTTCCGCCTTACCGATAAAAACTGGGCATTGTATTACAGCCAGACCCCCCGGAATATAATCTCGACCGATCCCCTGGCCCTTGCCGAAGTGGAGTGGATCAACGGTGACTGGCACAGGATAGTCCCATCGGAGGGTTTCGAGCTTCGCCGGGGCGGGGAGGCCAGGATAAATTATGAGGTCAGCGCCTGGTGGATCAAGGAATCGGACGCTCCCATGGGCCTTTATTATATTTTTTATGATGACAATGGGAATGAAACCGATACCGTTGTTGTGGAAAATTATGTTATAAAGCCATTTGTGAGGGAAGAACAGGTTTCCAGGCACCTGAACGATCATACACCCATCCCCACTCCTGAATGGCAGTTTGAGGAAAACCAGAACATGAGTCTTGTGGCCCCTGCCCAACTGAAAAGGATAATACCCACTCCCTTCAGCATAAAATCGACCGGAGATATCATATCATTTACCGAGCCGGTTGAAATATTTTACCAGCCGGGTCTTGAAAATGAAGCCAGGTATCTCGCCCGGCTCCTGTCGGGGCTTGCCGGACAGGCAATCCAGCCCCGGGAAGGCACCGACGAGAGAGCCAACAGCATATTGCTTACCAGATCTGACTTCATAGTTAACGGCATCGGCAGCGAGGCATACCGGCTTGATATCAGAACCAACAGGAATATTGTCATTAACGGCACCGACGAAGCCGGGGTGTTTTACGGCATTCAGACCCTTATGTCGCTTTTGCCGGTAAATTCATTCGCCGGAGCGGTTGATGCGGTCACCCTTGAAGCAATGACCGTCGAAGATGCTCCGCGGTTTCCATACAGGGGAATTCATATCGATGTGGCCAGGAATTTCCAGGAAAAGGAAACAATCCTGCATATCCTTGATCTGATGGCCTTTTACAAGATAAACACCCTTCATTTCCATCTTACCGAAGACGAAGGCTGGCGTATAGAGATCGGGGAGCTGCCCGAGCTTACCCGGGTGGGGGGACAGAGGGAGCATACCACAAAGGAAGCGCCTGCGGTCCATCCCGCATACGGATCCGGGCCGTTTCCCTATGCCGAAGGAACCTATGGCAGCGGCTATTATACCCGGGAAGATTATATTGAAATTCTCAGATATGCCAGGGAACGTCATATTACAGTGATTCCCGAGGTTAACGTTCCTGGTCATTCCAGGGCAGCCATAAAAGCCATGGAGGCCCGATACAATCGTTTAATGGCCGAAGGCGATGAGGAGGCGGCAAACGAATACCGGCTGATAGACCCGGAAGAAACCTCGGTATATCTCTCGGCTCAAAGCTTTACCGACAACGTGATCAATGTGGCACGGGAATCGGCATATCGATTCTTTGAGACGGTCGTGGACGCCATAATTGACATGTACAGGGAGGCAGAAGCACCGCTTGAAATTTTCCATACCGGTGGGGATGAAGTTCCGGCAGGGGCATGGACACAATCTCCGATGGCAGATGAGCTGCTTGAAAAATTGCCCGGCATAACCGAACCCAGAAATCTTCAGGCATATTTTTTTGAAAGGGCCATCGGAATACTCAGGGAAAGGGGCTTGAAGGTAGCCGGATGGGAAGAAGTCGCCCTGCTCTGGGATGAAGCAGGGGAATATGTTCCAAATCCGCAGTTTGCCGATGGCACGGTTATCCCCTATATGTGGAACAGCCTCTGGGGCCATCAGGACCTGGCCTATCGTCTTGCTAACCTCGGTTATCCGGTGGTTCTTTGTCATGTTTCAAATTTCTATTTTGATCTTGCCTACAATAAGGACCCCAGGGAACCGGGCCATACCTGGGCAGGGTTTGTAAATACCCGGGATGCCTGGTATTATGCGCCCTTTGACATGTTCAAAACCACAATAAGGGACAATATGGGAAGGGAAATCGATATCGACACTGAATATGCCGGCATGGAGAGAATCAGGCCCGAGGCCAGGGATAGGGTATTGGGAATACAGGCACAATTGTGGAGTGAAACGATACTCGGGAGGGATATGCTGGAATATTACATGCTTCCAAAGATGATCGGATTGGCAGAAAGCGCCTGGGCCGCTCAGCGCAGCTTTGAGACGATTGATGATCGCGGCCGGAGGGTGGACGAAGCTCAAAGAAAGTGGAATATCTTCGCCAATACACTTGCACAAAAAGAGCTTCCACGGCTTGCCGTCATGCATGGAGGTTATAATTACCGCATACCTCCACCCGGTGCAATAATAGATAACAACCTGCTCAGGGCCAATACAGAGTTTCCGGGACTGGCGATAAGGTATACCGCAGATGACCAGGATCCTTCAATGAATTCTGAATTGTATACCGGGCCGGTTGAGGTAACCGGTCCGATCCGGATAAGGGCATTTGATTCAGCCGGCAGGGGCAGCAGAACAGTGATAGTCGAATGACCTGCCTGTTTCCATGTTAAGGGTTTGATGGACCGTCAGGGCATAAGGACGAGGGAGTCGAATGACCTGCCTGTTTTTAGCCTTAAGGTTTGATTCTAACGGCAGG
>SKQJ01000310.1 GCA_007119075.1 Bacteroidales bacterium
TGGAAGACCGGGAGCCGGCCCTGCTTATCCATAACCTGTTGTCTTCCACACTCAGTTCGTATTCCCCGGACTCATTGATTGCCTCCTTCTCTTTGTGCAATGTCTTGAAATAATTGAAAACAAGATTGCTGTAGGAAGTGCGCACCGACCGCCACGCGTTACGGAAAGACCTGTCCGACCTGAGCAGCTCATAACGGTCAGGATGATTTGTTTTCATGTAATGCAGGTACTCGAGTATGAAATAATCCATTTCGAAAAACGCCCCCATAGTCCCCTGGGCACCCGAGACCCATTCAAAAAACCCTTCAGCCTCGGTGGGACCGGCTATTTTGTATGCATCAAGCATCTCATACCTGAACCTTGATCCCAGGAAATAGGCGTTCAGTTCATCAAGAAGGGCAAGTACTCCGTGCATCTGAGTGGATGTTCTGCCGGTGATATACGTTTTATATCTTAAAGTCTGACAGCTATCGGGAATGGCTTGTGAAAGCGTGGCCGCAGGAAACAGGTAATTCCGGGGAAACGTAATAAGATATGATTCGGAGGGCGAAAGGTAGATTAGGCGTCCCTCATCGCTCATCTCCATGTCAAGGCCATTTTCTGCTGCATAACGGAAAATATCCTTTCGGGAGAAACCGTGGGAAATTTCATGTATATTGGACGACATTCTGCCCATTACGTCAAAAACATTGTTTCCGGAAAGATAGTGAAATGTTTCGGCAGGCTTCTTCATCTCCATCATTCTGCCACAGCCAAGCAATGTTCGCGAAACCTCGGGCAAGGCATCATAAGACATCAGCAGGTGCCACGAAGCGGGCGATAGCATCCTTGTGGTTTCTTTAACCCATCCAAAAACACTGTTTGAATGATCAATCACATATTCGGGCGTTCTGAGCAGGGCTCCGGCAGCGTGATCAATTTTACCTGATTCTTCTCCTGATCCGGCATCTTCAGAAGGCGGGACGGCTGCGCTGCCGCTTACAGGAGCATAATAAGCGATTGCGATCTGGATGGTATTATAGTTTTGCCGCGATCTTCTCCTGGCCGATGCGCTTCCTTCCGGCGGGGGCTGCAATACGCCGACCTCGTAAGGAGAAAAGGGTTCCGCAGAGACAGTCCGGCCAAATACCTCCTTTCCGGAATCTCCGTCCTGAATTTCCTTTTCAGATACGTTGTCGGGGAAATCGGAAACTTTCCCTTTTTCATTGAGATATGTAAACGTCAGCAGGGTTAAGGCTGCAAGCAGAATCAGAAGGCTCAGTTTTCTCATACGATATTTTTAAACGGTTAGTGACCCTGATTGTTATATTTGAAACTGGTGATAATTATAACATAAAATTATTTTTGTACCTAAATACTGCATTTCTTAATATGCACATTTCCAACGCACTACATCACAATGCATTAAACCTTAAACCAGACTGAAATGAATTGATTGATCCTTCAGACGACAAAGATCTTTTTCAGCTGAATAGACAGTAAATAATGAGCAACAGGGTAAAAATCAGGCGTATCGCGACCGGAAAGCCGGTCAACCGGGAAAATCTCAAAACTCCGGATAAGCCGGGCAATGCAAACCGGACAGCTTCAGGCGAAAACCTGAAAAGCCGGTCAACCGGTAAAATCTCAAAACTCCGGATAAGCCGGGCAATGCAAACCGGACTGCTTCAGGCGAAAACCTGAAAAGCCGGAACACCGGAAATATCCGGGTATTAAATTTTTATATAAAACCACGAACTATCACAATGGGGGTGTTTTCGTCACCGCTTCCTGATACAAGGTCGGCAAGGGATGAAACCAGGTTCTCGATCTTCCTGGGTGTTGTCCCCTGGGCACTGAACGCCAGCTTATCATGCTTTTCGGCAAATTTCAGCCCTTCCTCTTCGATCAGCTTTTCAATTTGTTCTTTTGTCTTGCCTTCATTATGAAGTTTTTGCATAAGGTATTTGGTTTTGACGCCAATTCTGTTGCGGTTTTTTATGCCCTGTGTGCATCCGAAACAGGATACGGGATCGGCAAGCTCATAAATTCCCGATTCCGGGTCTTTATAGGCTCCGTCTCCGTAAATGAGTACTTCGACATCCCTTTGGAATTCATCACTGACCATTTTTTTAATTTCCTCGCAAACCTGATCAGAATTCCTGGGCATTAATTTCAATTGCTCATTTACCGGGTCCAGCAGGTTAGATCCGAGAAGTCCGAACTCCGAATAATTCCCATTCTGTGGATTGGAATATATATCCTGTAAGGTGATGGCATTCGTGTAACCCGCCTCAGTGATTGATTCAAGAACTACATTTCTTTCATGGACATTGCTGACGATTATTCCATCAGGTTGCATCTCCAGAATGTGGCTGAAGGAATTCGCCAAAAAAATCTCGACATCACATCCTGTCTCGCCGACGATGGTTTCATAATACTGGATGTAATCCATCCCCGTTTCAGGATGAAATAACCTGTCGTTTCCGATTTCGTCAATCGTTATTACATCTTCATGTTTTTTGTTGATCTTTTTAAGTGTTTCTCTTGTGAGTATCGGATTGCCCTGCTCATCGGCAGGGAACCTCAGCTGGATGATCACTTTTCCTTCCGGTACGCATTTCGCAATAGATTTCAAAAGCATTGAAAAACGGTTTCTGGACAAAATGGGATGGATTACCCCTACCGTTGAATCCTTTTCGAGTTTTAACCTGGCGGCTATCTCAGCGGTAACGTCGTCAAGCCTGACAATGTTTTTCTGGGTTATCGCTACGACCGACTCAGTGACACACATTATATCCATGTCCCTGATTATATCCGGATTTTTCCTGATAGTCGTTTTTATGGCTTCAATGATGTTGTCGTCGGAAGTAATTATGCCTGTCTTCACCCCATAGGCCACAACCCCTAACTCACTGTTTGACAAATCCATATAATTTTTTTAATTTACTGTCCGCCGGGGATCTCACAAAAGATATTTTTGAAGGAATTACCCCGGAAAGTTTCGACCGCAAATTAAATAAAAACACCTCTTCTACCTCATAAAATCATTTAAATTTTTGGCGGCGATTTCTTTTTCAGTCTGACTGCCGGTAAAACCCGGGCGTTGCTAACCGATTCTTGCCACCAGGATGCCTGAAACGTTCCTTAGCCCCTTCAGGTATTCGGATAACGGCTCGGAAGTTATTTCCACTTCTTTGGAACGCAGGGAAGCGTGCAGCAGATGCAGCCTCCCGTTTTGATGTATTGCCAGTCCGGTATGCGAAACATCGAGCCCTTCGATAGTAGTGACAAAAGCGATAATGTCACCGTCTTCGATGTGGTGGGCCATTTGTTCTATCCTGTCTTTGGTTATGTAGCGCATATTATAACCCGACATCCCTTTCTCAATTGCAGCCATATCTTTCACAAGAGATGGATCCTCCTGCAATTGCCTGTAATGCTGAGGATTTGATGTCATAAAATTAACTACAGGATCCATGGGTTCGTTGCCGATTTTATCGCTGACCAGTGTCAGATAACCTTTTCTTTCGTTATCCTTTAACCATTCTGTGAAATAATGCAGGCGGGAAGAGTAACCGTCAATTACGCCGCCCCGGTACCGGAGAGCTGTGAGCTCATCTGAAAAGTCATCAAACTTGTTCATCCTCGTCCTGGAACGGATGGCAATAGCAGTGACATATTCCACGAAAGTGGTGCAATCAACACCTCGAAGGTTGATGATAAGTCTTTCCTCTCCTTCTGCTTCAAGCGTCGACGCCACATAAGGGGTTCCAAGGAACGCGCTGCCTGCGGCTACCATGCGCGGGCCGAGCCGCGCCGGGGGGGGAAGCGAATTGACAACTGTCCGCATCACCTCATCATAAATGAGCGAATCTTTGTTTGCGGCAGAAACTGCAAGGTTTTTTTCAGCGGCCCGTTTCATATCCGTCAAGTGCTCCTTTTCCGGAGCCGGATGAAAAGCCGTCTGAAGCATAATTGCAATAATTATCGTAAGTGCTGGCATGTGATTTTGTATTTGGTTTTTGAGAGTAAATAAAATTGTGCTTTTCAAAGTCCTAAAATACAGGTAGCAAAACTACAATTAAATTGGATAAAATTAATTTATAGGATTTGATAAAAACCCATTATTTTTATTTAATTTTAATTAACGTAATAATTGTTTATGAGTTCTTTGAATTACTAAGATCCCTTGACAAACAAGGCAACCTCATCTTTTTGCAGAACCAGATTCACGAGGCGGGCTGATATCTGTCTGGCAGCCGGCGGCTGATCCTGGCCTTACCAGCCTTCAGGCCGGAAACTGAAGCTGCAATATCATCTTGCAGTTTCTTCTGTATTTAACGTGCCATCAATATGGATCATTATAAACAGGCCTTCTTTTTACTAATTCAAAATAAATCAGAATGAAAACAAGTAAGGCAAATTTTGTTTTATTGCCCCTGACAATACTGGTTCTGGGCTTGATGATGGCTGCGTGCGACCCGGACGGAACAATAGCTGGGCCATATTTACATTGAATTTTACAACCTGACAGATCGTGATCTGGATCCGGGAAGGTTTGGTTCGGGGAATCATTACAGGTATGTCATTATACCCGGGGGGATCGAATCTCTAAAATCTACCGCTCCCGACCTGAATGACTATGACAGGGTAGTCGAATATTTCGGGATAGATCCATAACAGGCAACTCCTGGTTTAAAGCCAGCAAGATTAACCCGAATCATCTCACAAAAATCCAATATTATGGCAAAAATACTATGTGTTTTATACGATGATCCTGAAAATGGATATCCTCAAAATATGATCCGTGACGATTTACCTGAATTGTCTTCTTATCCGGACGGGCAAACTCTTCCATCACCATCAAAAATTGATTACACTCCCGGTCAGCTGCTGGGCAGTGTTACGGGAGAGCTGGGGTTACGCAAGTTTCTTGAAGATGCGGGGCATGAATTTATCGTTACATCCGACAAGGATGGGCCGGATTCGGTTTTTGAAAAGGAGCTTCCCGATGCAGAAATAGTTATTTCCCAGCCGTTCTGGCCTGCATATCTGACTGCTGACCGGATCGGGAAGGCAAAAAAATTAAAACTTGCAATAACAGCAGGAATAGGATCCGACCATGTAGACCTGCATGCCGCAATGAAGCATGGGGTCACCGTAGCCGAGGTAACTTATTGCAACAGCATCAGTGTGGCCGAACATGTTGTGATGATGATCCTTTCCCTGGTCCGGAATTACATACCGTCTTACCAATGGGTTGTGAAGGGAGGATGGAATATAGCCGATTGCGTGCAAAGATCATATGATCTGGAGGGAATGACTGTTGGAACGGTCGCCGCCGGAAGGATCGGGTCTGCTGTGCTTCGGCGGCTGAAGCCCTTCGATGTCAGACTTCATTATACTGATCGTCACCGTCTGCCGGCTGATGCCGAAAAGGAGCTTGACCTGACATTTCATGAAAATGCCGATTCGCTTGTCAGGGCTTGCGATGTCGTCACAATCAACTGCCCGCTGCATCCCGAAACCGAACATCTTTTCAACGATTCGCTTATAGGTAAAATGAAGCGCGGGGCTTATCTGATCAACACGGCCCGGGGGAAAATATGCGACCGTGATGCCGTTGTGCGCGCGCTGGAAAGCGGACAGCTTGCAGGATATGCCGGAGATGTATGGTATCCCCAGCCCGCACCCAAAGACCATCCATGGAGGACAATGCCAAATCATGGAATGACCCCTCATATTTCCGGCTCAAGTCTTTCGGCCCAGAACCGCTACGCAGCCGGTACCCGTGAGATCCTGGAACGCTGGTTTGAAGGGAAGCCGTTACGGTCTGATTACCTCATAGTCGACGGCGGCAAACTTGCGGGAGCGGGAGCCCATTCCTACAGCTAGGGTCATTTAACAGGGCCTTCGGACACCAGGGCCTTAAGTAATAAAGGTGCCGGAGGCCCTTGATTCAGGCCGGAGGAAGATGATGGCGCTTACGAAAGCCGGTCGGGGAATGACGGTCAAATCAGCGGCGCGTCGCTATCATATGCAGGATGCGGGCGGGTGATGATAAAGTGAGAGCCCCGGTCCAATCGCAGTGGGGCCGAGGCGCATGATTTTTTTTAAAAAAACAGCAGATTTTTGCAACCCGAAGCTGCTTTTTTGTGTCTTATTAACAGAGTGGTTTATTTTCAAGAATATTTCAAACAATGCAGGTATGAAAAAACTCTCAATCGTCTTCTTGTATTGCTATTTAATGGCCCTGGCTCTTTATGAGCTTTTAATCAGCCGGGTTTACAGGCTTTTTAAAGGAGAAGGATCTTTTGTGGCAGGAAAGTCTTTTAGCAATGCCTCTTAATCAACCCCGCTTCTGAAAAAATGCGGTATTTTTCTCCGTCGTCTCATTTAATGAAAAAAAGTTAAAGAAGACTGGCCGGCAGGAACAATTTCGCCTATTTCACATGGATAACCGTAACCTGGGCAGGAGCGTTATAGCGGACCGGGGATAGGGTAAATCCAAGTCCGCTGTTTATGTTCAGCAGGGTATGCCCCTTCAGCCAGCTGCCCTTGACATACGGGGTTTCGGCAAGGACTGCCGTAAGGGGGTAGAAAAAAAGCCTTACCCGTATTTGTCCCCCATGCGTATGTCCCGCCAGGATCTGGTGGACTCCCGAATCCACGGCTGCATCGATAAGACGGTCGGTCGCCTGGTGGCTCAACAGCAGGTGAAGCCCCTCCCCTGCCGCTTCCTCAAGCAATGTTTCAAGTTTTGCAATTTCGATTTGTTCGCTGTAAAGCTCAGTCACTCCGGTAATTTTAATGGGCATATCACGGTGGCTGATCACTGCATTCTCGTTTTGAAGCACATGAATCCCCCTGGCTTCAACGGCTTCCGCGATGTAATCTGTTCCTGACCAGTAATCATGGTCTCCCATCACAAACCAGGTGCCGTAGGTTGATCTTATACCGGCAAGGGCATCTGCCCCCGCTTCAACGTGATCAAGGCCGGAAGAAATAAGATCGCCGGCAAAAACAACCACATCAGGTTTCGCCTGATTGATTTTTCTTACATACCTTTCCATTTTCTTCGCTCCCGTATACTGGTCGGCATGAAGGTCTGCTATATGCACTATGGTAAGGGGTCCGGAAAGGCTGATCCCGCCAGGAAGCTCATAGGATATATGATCCACGGCTATCCGGCGGGTATCCCAGGCCATCTTTCCGGCCGTATAAAGTGCCGTCAACAGGGCTAAAACCAGAAATGCCCCGGCAAACCAGGATGTCAGCTTCAGGTTGTCCTTCCGGGAAAACCGCAATACAAGGGGCTTGAGCAAATCATGCAAAAGAAGCCAGTTAAGCATCGCCCCGGTAAATACAAGTCCGTACCAGAAAGGATAAACTATAAAACCGGGATACGCGGTTCGGTTAAATGAATTATGGGTCCAGTACTCCAGGTGTCCTGCCAGGGGAAAGGCCAGGAACATTGCGGCTAAAATGAAGAATATCGCCCTGTAGAGCAATACAGGCTGAAGATCAAGAATCCTTATACTTCTAAAATACCGGAATCCGGTATATATCAGCAGCAAAACAATCAGCAATCCGGCAAAGGTTATCATTCTGAGAGCCCAGGGCATAATGGAACTTTTTAATTGACAAATCTTATTTCACCTTTATGCCGGAAATCAATTGTCCGGCAATATTCAATTTTATTCTGAAGCCATATGATTCCGCGAAAGCATCGACCTCACATTATCCTGCTATACATTACAATAAAACTGAGAAATTGTTGATCAACCCTGAGAATGCAGCCTGTCACGGGACCGGTCACTCTATTATCTTCTTGCTGCATGAATTGACAAAAAGGATATTGCCTGCCTCATTGTAGCCCTCAAATATTTCTTTTGCTCCCCGCTTCAGGCTTTCTTCGCGGAAACCGATAATTGTCAGTCCGGCCTCTGCCGAATAATGGTTTACTATGGACTTCGAATTCATCCCTTCCCTCTGGATAATGTATCTTATATTCCGGGCAGTAATCGGCAGTCTCCCGCTTTCCACCAGGTCATCCATCCGGTGTCTGACCTGCTTGAGCTCGTTCTCTTTGCAAATATCGAAAATGCTGATGCTTGAATTCTTCCAGTCCGGGTGGCCAAGAATAATGAAACTCAGAAGTATCATCAGGTTGGCATTGTCCTCATCGATGCTCTTTATCCAGACATGGATACCGTTCTTATAAATTATCCGCTTATGGCTGGAGGCCAGGATGCATACGTCGAAATCTCCTGATTTCACCAGCTTTACGTTATCGATTATATCATCGAGCTCCCGGGGATCTTCCTTGTCATAATCGAATATGATCATGTTGTTTTCCATGCCGGCTACCCCGGGAATTTGTATTGCCTGGGCTATTGAAGAGGTATTTGAAGGCGAAATAATGGTATCTATGTAAACATTCCCGTCAAGGCCTTCATTTTTTATCAGTCTGTCAAGCTCGCTTTTGGCCTGCTCGAAAGTGCTTTTGGAATAATAGCCCTCGATACGGTGCAGGTATGTGCCGAAACCGTATTTATGGGATATCCACCGCAGCAGCTTGATTGCATTGTCCCGCCTGAATGAATTGACTGAAATACAAATAGCGCTTGGCCGCCATTCACTTTCGTAACCGCTTATCCGTTTCTTCTGAAAATATACCTGAAGGTTCCTGTTGATCTGCAGGAACGTGTTGGTGAAAATTGAGGCAAGATTCTTCCGGTTTCTGTGGTAGGAATTGATGTAAATGTAAAGCAGGGTTATCAGGATAAACGAAAGCAGTGTGTATCCCGCGCTGATCCGGAACATTATCCATACGGCGGCAAGGAAGCCCAGCAGCGAAAAAAACCATTTGGACCGGAAAGAGGGGCGGTATGAAGGTGAGGAGCCGAAATGGTTAAGGAAAGAGATCAGGCAAATAGATCCGTAGGTTACCATGAAGAACATCGATATAATGCGGGCTACGACGTTTACATCCCCAAGGGCAACGAATACGAGGGCAATAAGGCAGGTGACCAGCGAAGCATTGACGGGCTCATTGTCTTTCTTCCTGCCATAGCTTAAAAACCTGTTTACCCTTGTCAGGGGAAAAGCCAAATCACCGGCCAGGGCCTGAAGGGTCCTGGGTGCAACCATCACGGAGCCCAGGGCAGAAGAGATAGTGGAAGCTGCAAGCCCGAGGGGAATTATCACCACGCCCCAGACGGCAATCCTGGCCATTACCAACTGATCTTCCAGCAATTCCGGGGTACCGGCTGAATGGACCAGCTTATAGGACACAAAGAAATAGATCACCAATCCGGCCACCGTGGCCGATATTGTTCCGAGAGGAATGGATTTTCCGGGATTTTTAAGGTCGCCGGACAGGCCTACTCCCGCAGTCATGCCGGTGAATGCAGGGAAAATTATTGCAAAAACTATGAAAAACTGGTCCAGATTCCTGAATTCGGCGCCGGCAAGACTGAATTCCGATTCAACGGCATAGGTAGCTGTCCCCGCAAAAAACATAACAAGAGAAACGGCCAGTACGGCCGCAACAAGATAAAGCGCTTTCACGCCCATATTCGCCCCCCTTGTCAGGATCAAATATGAAAGTGCAAGCATGGCAGGAATGCTGATCACCTGGCGGGGCAAAACAAAGCCAAGAGCATTGCTGACAAAATCAAAAAAGAACTGAAAAGCCTCGGTAAATGCTATCACATAAAACGCAACGCTTATCGCCTGTGACAGATAGAGCGCTATCCCGATGGTTGCCCCGATATTCAGCCCGAATGACCGGGATATGATAAAATATTCGCCGCCTCCTTCAACCCTTTTATTTGTTGCGATTTCTGAAAGAGCCAGGGCGGTGGGAAGGGTAACCATATGACCCAGCAATATTATGAGAACGACGCCCCAGAATCCAAGGGTGCCTACGGCGAAACCAAAACGGAGGAACAATATAGCACCGAGTATGGTGGAAATTGCTGTTATAAATACCGGTGCCGTACCAAATTTTTTACTGGAATCCATATTTCAGATTAAACCCGTTAAAGCTGCATCGGCAAGAAATTAATAAGGCCATGACATATTCATCAGTTCTGGACACGGCAGATAACAGCCCCAATGCATCCGAATCAATTTTAATTCTGCAATATTATGGAATTTTTAAGCGATTAAAA
>SKQJ01000047.1 GCA_007119075.1 Bacteroidales bacterium
GGCTGCGGAGCTCCCGGACAGGTGGCATGATTTTGGAGGGGCGTTTTTGAACCGATTCTCCGGGTGATGATTTCAAAACAGTAAATTTTTTCAACTGTATAACTTTTAAATCCATATGCAAATGTTTCTTCAAGTTTTTCCCAGGCACAAAATCCTTATTGCACTTGCAGTTTTACTTGTTTCCGGCAGTCTTCGGGCCGACACTATTCCGGCCGGCCAATGGCTTATGGTTCCCGGACCCGACAGGAAATTTCCTGCTTTCTCAGAAACCGGGAACACCCGCGGCGAAGTTTTTTCAGTCAGCGACCTTTTCAGTTTTCGTCCATTTGACGTCAGCGACCTGTACCCGGCAGCAAATGACAATTTTCCGGACAGGGCAGACGGACAGAATAAGTGGACAATAACAGCGGCAAATGATTCGGGATATGTGGATATTGAAAAAAACGATCCGGGTGCAAATTCAACCGCATACCTTGCTACATACATATCGACGGATCGCTGGATGGTCCTTGATCTTGATATCAGCAGCAGGCAGAGACATGAAGTCTACCTCAACGGAACACGGCTGGGCTCAAAGTCAAGCAGCCAGGGAATTGAGGATGCCCCCGGCAGCTGGGGCCGTGAGCTGAAACTTGAACGGGGCAAACACCGGCTGCTTGTCCGCACATTTCACACGGCAGATGATGAGACCCCCTGGCAGATCTCAGCAAAAGTAATTCTGCCCGATTATGCCGGATCGTCCGGCGTGGCTGTGGAACCAAATCCCCTGCGGGGAAAGAACATAAATCATCTGCTTGATGGCGTCAAGGCCGGCATGACGATTCTATCACCCGATGCCTCCCTTTATGCAGTCAGCTTCAGCAGAACGCTGCCGCCTTCAAACAGTTCGGAGAACTGGTTTGAGATCAAAAGGGTCAGCGACGGGAAACTGATCCATTCATTCAGGCATGCTTCCATCAGCAGCCTTGCATGGTCTCCCGCCGGGAATGTATGTTCCTATGTCACTTCAGAGGGCGGAAGATCCGCCATCTGGCTTTTTGATACTGAAAGCGGAGCTCATGAGCCGCTCATCGCTGATCTGGCCGATTTTGGCTCCTACCGGTGGTCGCCCGACGGCAGTTTTATAGTGTATTCCATTAGTGAATCGCTCCCTTCCGACGGAGGAGGCATGACGCGGCTTCTTGGCATGCGCGACAGGCTTCCGGGTTACCGGACGAGGCATTTCCTCTACAGGGTGGATGTGAATACGGGCTGGAGGGAGCAGCTCACCCACGGGCTCCTGACCACATCGCTTCATGATATAAGCTCTGACGGCAATAAGATCCTCTTCAGCCAGAGCCGCCCCGATTACCTGGAAAGGCCCTACTCCAAACAGGATGTCTTCATCATGGACCTTGAATCACACCAGGTCGATACGGTATTCAGGGACCTTCGGTGGAGCGTTTCGGGCAGCTTCTCGCCCGACGGTCAAAGGCTGCTGCTTACAGGAGGTCCGTCGGCATTGGGTGAAGCGGGAGAGAATATTCCTCCCGGGATGATCGCCAACAATTATGATACCCAGGCCTACATTTATGATCTTTCAGAAGGCACGCTTGATCCCTTTACCAGGGAGTTTGACCCTTCAGTCTCCCAGGCCCACTGGAACAGGCACGACAACTCCATTTACCTGGTTGCCGGCGAGGAGGATTACGTCCGGCTTTTCAGGTATAATGAAAGGAACCGGAGATTCAGCAAGATCGAAACGGGAGACGACGTGGTAAGCTGGATCAGGACTGCCGAAAACCAGCCATATGCAGCTGTTTCCGGTTCCGGGATCTCCTCGCCTCCGAAAATCTCCCTCTTGAATCTCAGAAACGGGAGGTACCGCGAGCTTGAAAATCCCGAGAAGGAAAATTTCAGGAATGTTGTTTTCGGGGAGACAAGGGACTGGGATTTTACTAACCCGGAAGGAGTGCGCATTGCCGGAAGGATCTATTTTCCTCCGGAATTCGATGATTCCCGCAAATACCCCCTGATTGTCTATTATTACGGCGGGACCAACCCTGTTTCCAGGGGCTTCGGCGGAAGATATCCTTTCAACATGTACGCCGCCAACGGGTACGTGGTATACGTCCTTCAGCCCTCAGGGGCTACGGGCTTCGGACAGGAGTTCTCGGCAAGCCATGTAAATAACTGGGGCGTGACGGTTGCGGATGAGATAATTAAGGGAACAGAGCTCTTTCTTGAATCTCATCCTTTTATAGACCCTGAAAGGGTCGGCTGCATGGGTGCCTCCTACGGCGGTTTTATGACCATGCTGCTGCAGACGCGGACCGACATGTTTGCCGCAGCCATTTCCCATGCCGGCATCAGCTCCATTTCCAGCTACTGGGGAGAAGGTTTCTGGGGCTAC
Organism: Bacteroidales bacterium; assembly: GCA_007119075.1. Classification (GTDB taxonomy): domain Bacteria; phylum Bacteroidota; class Bacteroidia; order Bacteroidales; family PUMT01; genus PXAP01. The sequence continues at coordinate 2,393 of SKQJ01000047.1, forward strand.
GGATACAGCGCCGAGGCGAGTGCAGGAAGCTATCCGTGGAATAACCGGGAATTGTACGTTGACCAGAGCCCGCTTTTCCATGCCGATAAAATCACAACCCCTCTTCTGCTTCTGCACGGCACTGACGACACCAATGTGCCCCCGGGAGAAAGCATCCAGCTTTACACTGCCCTTAAGCTGCTGGGCCGTCCGGTGGAGCTGATCAAGATAGAGGGGGAGGATCACCATATCCTGAC
>SKQJ01000065.1 GCA_007119075.1 Bacteroidales bacterium
AGTATCGCCTGGGATGAGAGAATGTTCCCGATGCGGCCCCCTGTCACGAACTCGCTTCGGACGTAAGTAGGCAATCCGATTACTCTGCCTGACATGGTGACGGCCAGCCCGCCACTGATCCCGGACGACATATCTGCTCCGGTCCTGAACCATACAGGCATTCTTTCATCATTATGCTCCTCATACTTTACCGATGCAATGATTCCCCTGCTGTAAACCAGTTCATTTTCCCCTATCCCCGGATATCCCATCAGGGCTACCTCATCGCCTCGGGAAATATCCTTCAGATCTTTTTCCAGTTTTAATACATGGATACAGGGATCGGGACCAGTGATGCCGCATATCAGGGTAAAAGCATTGACAGGATTATTTTCAAGATCTGAAATAATTTTCAGCAGCGCTACATCCAGATCAGGGGAAAATGCATGAAGTCCGGCAATATAGGCGGGCCTGGCAGGCTCATTCAGATCATGCAGTATACTTATGGTCAAACTATCATGCTTTGTAACAACATGCCTGTTGGTTAGAATGAAAATATCATCATCGAGCGAAATAAATATTCCCGAACCGGATATATCTGAATTTTCTATTTGAACGACCGATCTGGATATCTCATCTATGTTGAGAGCCTGGCTGTATAACGCCGTCTGGGTTACCATGTAAAGGATACAGCCGGCCAATATACCGGCTGCTTTTACCAGGCTGCGTTTAGCTGCCGGCTCGGAGTGAAGGTTCATGATTTTTGAATGAGGATTTATCCATATTGATCTTAATACGTCAGAAATTGTATATGGTTGCGAAATACATCCTATAAGAACAACGGAATCCGCAGATCAGCATGTCGCCGGAAAAATAGCGGTGACAACTCACATCTTTCCATGTTCATGCTGATTCGGGGATTTTCCTTATCGAAGGCAGGATCTTGCGAATTTCCGCGGAAGCGCTATGAAGAGAAGGATGTTATGAGATATGATATCCCGCTCATCAATATCAGGGATGCACTTCAAGATTGGTTTCCCATATCACTAGCGCCCGGCCATTCGTCGCTCTGCCTTCAATCGCCGGCATCTCAATTCTTAACCGGCTATGCATGCCCGCCTCAGGTTCGGATCCGGGGATTGCCACTATACCAAATGCCCGTTCGATATTGACAGTCCACCCGCCAGCGATACCAGGATCTATCTGAAACGGGGCAAAACGAAATTCGATGTCCAACGAGTTGCCGTCAATGGACCTGAAGAAAACCTGTTCATACAATTCCCAGTTGATGCGCCTGCCTGATTCCGGGTATTGCCGGAACTCCTCCACAGACTGCGGCCATCTTCCGCGATCTTCACGAAAAGCATCTGTGAGTTCGACAAGGCGTTCAATGTGCTTTAAAGTTTCGACCTGGGCAAGGAATGCCGGCGACAACGCATCGCCCATAGTGTTCCGGGCTGTCCTGCATCCGCTTGTCAGGTTGAAGGCAAGAAAAGCGACGAACACGAATAACAGACTTCGGATTTTCATAGCTGGATTGATTGGTGCCGGGTTTTCAAAAAGCTCCTGGAATTGTCCGGCCATTCTCTGCAGCGCCTGGCAGAAGTCTGGCATCGTCAGCGTTTTACAAGTTCCACCCTCCGGTTTTTCGCCTTGTTTTCATCACTGTCATTGGGCGCTACCGGCATGGCCTCGCCATATCCCTTTGCCTGAAGCCGGGAGGCGTCTATGCCGAACAAGAGAAGGTACTGCCTTACTGATTCCGCACGTCGCTGAGAAAGCTGCAGGTTGTATTCTGCGCTGCCGTCGCTGTCCGTGTGTCCCTGGATTTCCAGACTGAGCTCCGGGTTCAGGGCCAGCAGCGAAAGTATATCCTGCAATTGCTTGCCTGATCCCTGTTGCAGCGTAGCCCTGTCAAAATCGAACAGTATGCCGTAGAGAGCGATTTTGCCGTCGGCATCGAGGGCAGCCATCATCTCGGCCGGGGTAAACTCAAGGGTGGTAACCAGAGGTTTTTCGTCAATTATGTCGAGGGATGTTCTGCCGGCACTTGTTGATGTCTGGACTCTGCACCATGTAATGCCCCCGTCTTCTCTCGGGATAGTGAATACCAGTCCGTAATGAGCATCCTCCCATTTGATTGTGCCGCCCCTTTCAAGAGCAGCCGATTTGAAGTTTTCGAAGTACTCAAGCTGTGACACGTCCCGGTTGGGGCTTCCGTCCTGATTGTAAAGAAAGTACCGGAGGTTCCGATATTCTCCCCTTATTTTTTGGGTGGTGTAGTTCCTGGGCGGGGTTCCCATCCTGAACTCAAATTCACTGAAATTGACCTGTTCCGAGCGCTGCTGGTCAAAAACAGCACCAGGGAAGGGCCTGATAAGCGGGTGCTCGGTAACCTCCTGTGCCAGAACCGGGGAGGTGAATGCAACAATAATCAAAGCTGCCGCCAGGGAGAGAATGTCTTTTTTATTTTTCATTTTTTTTCCATTTGGAAGAACAACACTGGAAGAGAGCTTTAAACAGATGGTGTTCCTCAAAAAGTTAATATTCAAATCCTTCTTCCGTAGGCAAGTTAAGGAAAGTTTAATAAGCGCGCAATAAATTGTGAATATTTTCAACAGCTTATAAAAAAGG
>SKQJ01000214.1 GCA_007119075.1 Bacteroidales bacterium
GTTTGCCGGAGGAACCGCCGGGGGGATCTGCCTTTCGTTCCGGTTTGCCGGAGGAACCGCCGGGGGGATCTGCCTTTCGTTCCGGTTTGCCGGAGGACTGTTTTTCCTGCTTCCCTGCCGGCTTATCATCGTTCTCCGGCTCGGATTTTTTTGTCCTCACGGTTTTTGCATAGCTTTTCGGCCTGATGCCATGACCGTAGCGGGATGCATAAACCCAGGTGAATTCCGCGCCGAAAAAGACTATAAGCGACGAATATGAAACCCACAGCATAACAATAATGATGGAGCCGGCAGCTCCGTAAATGCTTTCGGGGCTGGCTTCGCCGAAATAAAAGCTTAACAGCTCTTTCCCTATGGTAAAAAGAATTGCAGTCAGAACAGCCCCTATCCAGACGCTCTTCCATTTGATCCTGGCATCGGGAAGATATTTGAATATCAGGGCAAACAAAAACGAGATCACGCCCAGCGACACCAGAATGTTCAGCCCCTGGGCAACATAATAGTAAACCTCGGGAAACCAGTCGCCCACAATATCCTGCAGCGCTGACAGCAAGGCTGATATGACAAAGCTCATCAGCAAAAGGAAGGCAATTATAAGAACAAAACCAAAGCTCCTGGTCCTGTCGATCAGGTAACGCACGAGGCCTGATTTCGGATCCGGCTCGATCTGAAAAATCCTGTTGATCGATATCTGCAAATGGTAGAATACCCCCGTCGCGCCGAATACCAGGGCTCCTATGCCTATCAGGGTTGCTATCAGTGATTGTTCATCAGCCCGGGCGCTCTCGAAAATGGACTGGACCGCATCTGCGGCACCCGTTCCCATTGCGGCTGAAATCTCGCCGTGAACCCTGCCCTCCACTATTTCAGCGCCCCATATATAGCTTAGAAGCTGTATTATGATAACCAGAAGACCTGGCAGGGATAATATTGCATAATATGCGATTATTGCGCTCAGTCTCCACGGATCATCTTTGTTCCAGGACATAAACGCATCCTTCGTCATGGAAGGAAGGTGCCTGTAGCTGTATTTTTCTTTAGCCTCCCCGGATGATTTCATAAATTTTGCACCTTGGTATATATCATAGACAAAATCTTCCGGTTTTTGTTGATGCACTGATTAACAAAATGATGCGGCCTCCGGGATTCATTGTCACGAATGCAGGGCAGTGCTTTAACCATGCGGGAGGCAATGTCCCCGAAGGAAAGAAAGACAGCTAAAACCGGCTGTCATTTCGCGTGATGTCAGGTGTTTGATATGGGCCGCGCGCGGCTGCATCAGTTTGTGCCGCGATCCTGTTCGCAGAGACTGATATATTCAAAGGTATTTCCGGTCCACCGTAAAAATCTTTCAAAATCATTAAAGGAGATGACCAGGGAAGCAGTATTCAGATTTGGATGGAAGCTGATCCGCTTAAAGTATTTCAGATTTTCGTCCAGGAAAAGGCGGACATGGTTTCCGGTGTCACGAATCAGGCCGAACGGAGAAACCGAGCCGGGCTCAACCCCCAGGTACCTTGCCATTCTTTCAGGCGATGCAAATGAAAGCTTGCCCTGCCTTAAGCGCTGTTCTAGATCCCTGATATTCAAATCATTAGTATATTCGAATATAACCAGGTAGTGCCTGTTGCCCTTATGATTGCGAAAGAAAAGATTCTTGCAATGACCTGCTTCGATGTCCTTCCAGTACCTGGAAGCCTCCTCCACAGTCGGTACGGGAGGGTGTTCGTAATAATCGAACGATATCTGCAGTTCATCCAGTACCCGGTAAAGTTCCTGATCACCTGTGTATTGCATTGTTATACGGCAATTTTGTATTTCCAATTGTAATCTGTACCGACCATTGAATCGATAATGGGATCAGGTGACCGGTCTACCGGTTTATATCCCGGTATATTCCCTGCTTAATTTCCAGAGCTTTTCGGCCGATTCCCGGTCACGTGCGGCCCGGGAGGGCTTTCTTATTTCCTTACGGTAGAAATATTCCCCGGTGACTGTATCCAGTTCGGGAGAAGTGGCAAGATAAACAATTGTACCGGCTCCCCGTGCTGTACTGATCATAAAGGGACGCATCAGGATCCTTATAAACCAGGGAAGCCCCCGGAATATATCTGTTGCCACCAGTCCCGGGTGCATGCAGTTCACGGTAATCCCATCCACCCTGAGCATTTCGGCGAGATACCGGGTAAACAGAATGTTGGCAAGCTTGGACCGGCCGTATGATCTGATGCTGAAAAAAAACTTCCTTGACTCGGGGTCATTGAAATTAAAGCCCCACCACCGGTGATACCTTGATGAAATATTGATGATACGCGCCGGAGCTCCTTTTCGCAAATTATCGAGCAATAAATTCGTCAAAAGGAACGGGCCAAGGTGATTGACGGCAAAGTTCAGTTCTATCCCGTCGGCCGACTCCCTCTTCATTATTTCCCATATACCGGCATTGTTTACAAGTACATGCAGCCTGTCGAATCTTTTTTTAAATTCATCCGCAAAGCTCCTGATCGAATCAAATGACGCCAGGTCACATTTCATTATATGAACCTCTTTATTGCCTGTTTTGTCGATTATCTGCTTTTTTACCCGCTCTGCCTTTTCCATGTTCCTTGA
>SKQJ01000179.1 GCA_007119075.1 Bacteroidales bacterium
AACAGCTAAGCGAAGATGTGGAGACAATCGGGGCGGATTTCGGTGACTGGCTTTTTGTTATTTTGAGCCTTTCTTTCTTTGTGATTTTTACGGTGATATTTTATCACAGGCAAAAACACCGGTATACTTAGCGGGGAAGGCGTAGCTCCGGTTTTTGATCCGGTGCTCTGCCCTTCAGGTTCCGGACCTTCTCGCCTCGCAGACACTGAGGGAGCTCAGTTCGCCTTTTTTGACAGCTCTGTCAGGTTCCGGATCTTCTCGTCTCGCAGACACTGAGGGAGCTCAGTTCACCTTTCCTGAAAACATAGACCAGGCCGTATTCCTGGGCTTTCTCCCTTTTCAGATCATCAGGCAGTCCCTTGAAGGATTCTTCAACCTCGTTCCATACCTGAACTATTATATCATCTGCGTCTCTTCTCAATTCGGTCAGTTTTTCCAGGGCTCTCAGAGTATTTTTCTGAAGGGTTTTCTGGTAGTGGTATGATTCAAGGAAATTCTCATATCTTACCCTTACAAGGGCGATAGTAGGATTTGTAACAGGGGTTTTCCTGGCAAGGATGCGCTGGGCCTCGCCCTTTATCAGATTTTCTCCCCATTTTATAATATCGCCTTCGGTGTTGAGCGGTGGTATTTTAGATTCATTCACATTCAGCCCGAAATACTTTCTCGTTTCATTAGGCATTTCCCCTCTTGCTATAGCCATATTCATTACCTGGATAAAATGTGAAATATACATTTTCGTCTTTTTCATGCTTGCAGTATACAGGTAATTTTTCTTTGTCTGCATTATATAATTCTGACTGTAATAGGACATGGCATTTTCATAGCTATTGAGAAACCCCTGGAGCTTTTGATTGGATTTTTGAGAAAATGCCAGTCTGAAAGGTGGCAAGTCCCTGCCTTTCGCAAGGGCAATTCTGAGTGCCTTCAGCCGGGCTTTATCTGTATTTGGAAGGCGACGATAGGGCATAATGTTAATATTATTGTCAGTTACTTGTTGATAATTAGCGGCTAGTATGCGAATATATATTATTTGAGAGGGTTTTCATTGCTATTCGCAATTAAGTTATTCACATAGAATAAACAGTTATATGCTTCGTTCTACGGCATTTGGGAACGATAGGTTTCAATCCGGACACTTTATTATTGGTGATCATAATTTCAGGTAACATTAATTCATTTTTAAATCAGGAACGGTAATTTGATAAAACCGATAATTGAAATTAATTTAGCATAAAAAGAGCAATTTATTATGTTTGAAGCCTCTGTTTACTCAACCCGAAGAAATGCCCTTGTGAATAAAATGACTTCAGGGCTTATACTTATGCCGGGAAATGAAGACTCCCCTATGAACTACCGGGCAAATACCTACCACTTCAGGCAGGACAGCTCGTTTCTTTATTTTTTTGGACCCGATCGGCCGGGACTGACAGGCCTTATCGATATTGACGGGAACCGGCATTTCCTTTTTGGCGACGATGATGAGCTTGAAGATATCATATGGATGGGGAACCGTCCTTCTATTGCCTCACTCGGAGCCATGTCAGGAATTGATGAGGTTCATCCGCTCCGGGAACTGGGAAAAAAGCTCAGTGAAGCGATTGCCAGAGGCAGGAAAATCCATTACCTTCCTCCCTACAGAACAGAAAAACTGCTCAGGATTGAAAAATGGCTCGGAATACATCATTCCAGAGTTGCCGGGCAGGCTTCTGCTGAACTCATCAAGGAGGCAGTCAGGCTGAGATCCGTTAAATCTCCTGATGAAATTGCGGAAGTTGAAAAAGCGGTGAATATCGCCCGCGAGATGCATATAACAGCCATGAAAATGGCACGGCCCGGAGTATATGAAAGAGAAATTGCCGGAAAAATAGAAGGTATATCCCTTGCCCACGGCAACCCCGTATCCTTTCCCGTAATACTCAGCATTAACGGCCAGACCCTGCATAACCATTATCACGGAAATAAACTGACTGCAGGCAGGATCATGGTTACCGATGCCGGAAGCGAGACCGGAATGCATTATGCCAGCGATATCACCCGATCGGTGCCGGTCGGAGGAAAATTTGCTCCCGAACAAAAGGACATATATGACATTGTATTGAAAGCCCTTGAAGAATCCATCCTCTCTATCAGGCCGGGAATACCATACAGGGATATCCATATAAAGGCTGCGTCTGTAATAGCCAGGGGCTTGAAGGAACTGGGGATCATGAAGGGGGATATCAATGAGGCCGTTTCCAGCGGCGCACATGCACTTTTTTTCCCGCACGGACTGGGTCACATGCTGGGTCTCGATGCTCACGACATGGAAGACCTGGGCGAAGACTACGTCGGCTACGATGAAGAAACCATAAGATCAGACCAGTTCGGACTCGCTTACCTGAGGCTGGGCCGACGGCTGGAGGAAAACTTTGTGCTTACTGTTGAGCCGGGCATCTACTTTATTCCGGCCCTGATTGATAAATGGGAATCGGAGCATTTGTTTGCGGAGTTTATCAATTACAACAATCTTGAAGCTTACCGGGATTTCGGAGGGATCAGGATCGAGGATGATGTTGTGGTTACCGCCTCCGGGAGCAGGGTTCTGGGCAAGCCGGTTCCGCGCAC
>SKQJ01000209.1 GCA_007119075.1 Bacteroidales bacterium
CTGCCGGCCACGGAGTGGATCTTGGTGGTCTCAAGGGATTCCTGGAGAGTGAACGGAGGAAGAATAGAGGGCAGGCGCCGGGCCAGCATGGTTTTTCCAGAACCCGGGCTCCCTATCATCAACATGTTATGGCCGCCTGCGGCGGCTATCTCAAGTGCGCGCTTTACGTTTTCCTGCCCTCTGACATCGGCAAAATCCGTATCCCAGTCATTCACCTTCTTCTGAAATTCTGCCCTCGCGTCTACAAACATGCGGACCGGTTTTTTCTTTCCGAGAAAAAATCCGGTGACCTCGCTGATATGCCTTGCTCCGTAGACCTCCAGATCTTTGACTATTGCCGCTTCGCGAGCGTTTTGCGCGTGCAGGATAAATCCCTGCAGCCCTTTCTCCCGGGCCTTGATTGCGATTGGGAGAGCCCCTTTTACCGGTCGCAGGCTGCCGTCGAGCGACAACTCCCCCATAATCAGGTACCGGCTTATTTCTTCATCGGGTATCTGGCCCGAAGCTGCCAGAATACCGGTTGCCAGGGTAAGGTCATAGGCCGATCCTTCCTTGCGGATATCCGCGGGGGCCATATTTATGACAATTCTGCGGCCGGGCATTTTATACCCGTTGCTTTCGAGTGCCGTTGCAATCCGTTGCTGGCTTTCCTTTACAACATTATCGGGAAGCCCGACCATGAAAAAATTTACTCCCTTTGTGACACTTACCTCTACGGTAACAATTATTGCATCGATGCCAAGCAGAGCAGAACCATATGTTTTAACGAGCATAAGTGTCCCGGGTTAATCCTGTTAATGGCCGAATGTCAGTATTTTACGCAGCGCACCGAAAATCCGAAATCCATATGGTTGGTTGCCCGGTAAATCCCCTGTTCCCCCCTGCCGATTCCCCTTCGCCAGGCATGGCGGTCCCCGGCTTCTGATGAAGTCCAGAAATAACCGGCACTGCCGATATGATTAAAGCTTCCCGTCAAAAAACGGTTGCCCCCCATCAGAGCCTCAAACCCGGTCTCGCTTCCGGAATGGATCGTTCTGCCCTGATCGAGAGTCCTCCAGAGCAATTCACCGGCATGCCCGTCTGCCATTCCCAGGAAAATCTCCAGTATCTTCCATTCGCTGTCGGACGGTATATGCCAGCCATCGGGACAAATTCCGCGGGAGCTTTCCGTAGCGCTGTACTGCACAGCTTCGCCCCACTGATACAGCCCGCCATACTTTTCACATAAAACCGTGTTGTCGTCGTAGCAATATTTTTCCATTGTCCCGTTATCCGACTGGTCCCTGGTGCCGGGTATCATCTCTCCCCGGTTAATGTTGTCGGCCATCCAGATCTGGTCGCCGAGCCGGAGGGTCCGGTAAACCATACCGTCGACCGTATCGATCCATGTCCCGTAAAGGTCGGGTTCATCGGCCGGAACGTCCTTTGAACAGGAATTTGCCGAAAATAAAAGCAATAGCGCAACAATGGGCGGCAGAAGCCACGAAATGACTGAATCACGCCTCATTTCAAATTACAAATTTTTTTCAATATACAGTATCAGCGAGTGAATTATTTTAATATGCAGCTCCTGCACCCTGTCGGAATACTCCGACTTCGGAGCCCTGATCTCTACGTCAGAAAGCCCGGCAAGCCGTCCGCCGTCCCTGCCGGTCAGCGAGATTACGAGCATTTCCCTGTTCCTGGCCTCATGTGCAGCCTCAATGATATTGGCTGAATTGCCGCTTGTGCTGATAGCCATCAAAATGTCGCCCCTGTTTCCGATTGCCCTGATATATCGTGAAAAGATCCGTTCAAATCCGTAATCGTTGGCCGTACAGGTCAGGTGGGAAGCATCGCTGATCGAGATGGCGGCGATGGGATCACGGTCGTCCCTGAACCTGCCGGTGAGCTCCTCTGCAAAATGCATGGCATCGCACATAGAACCGCCGTTGCCGCAGGATATAATTTTCCCGCCGGCCCTGAGCGATTCTACCATTATTCTGCCGGCTTCGGCAATATTCTCAATATTTGACTGTTCGGACAAAAAAGCATCCAGCATTTCCCTGGCCTGCTCAAAACCATATCTCAGATCATCAACCATTAAATTAGCTTAACAGAGTTAAAAATAGTCTAAAAAAGTAATAATCCGGCAACTTGAGTGTTTAATGTTTTAAGGAATATAATATTAACACAAAACCGTCAATTCCTGCACAAAGGCAATGCAGGCACGGGAGACAAAGATATGCAAATAAATGCCGGTTAAGGAACCCGGAAATGACAGTGCCATATGGCACGGCTTCCGGTTCCGTCAGACCTGACCGGCTCTCTTTTTTCCGAAGATGCATGAACGGGTGAAAAAGTAAGAATCAAAAAATTTATTGGCTAAATTTGCAAAAAACAGCAAAAATGTTGGGAGGATTTTTTAAGATACCAAAGACCAAGCAGTTTTATTATAAGCCCCGTTATTACGATGAAAGGAAAGAGGAGCTCGACAGGAGGATAGCCCAGATCAAATCTGAAATGGGGATAACCGAAGACGAGCCGGCTGAAAACAAATATTTCAGGGGAGACTATAAGCCCAATATCAAGGGACAGATGAGAGCCTACTTCAGGCAATCGCA
>SKQJ01000154.1 GCA_007119075.1 Bacteroidales bacterium
CCGGCAGGAAACTCACCCGGTATGATCTTTGTGTTGGGCCCTCCTGTCGGATTCCAACCAGCATCTCCTACATTGAATTTCACCTTACCCTCCTCGGGTACAGAATTTAATACCATCCGGACATAAGGATATAATATCCTTGTGGCGTTTTCCAGCTCAACTCTTAAAGAATCTGTAAAATCCTGATCAGCCCTTATTGCAGGACCTGCACCCGCATCGACAACATACATGCCATAATCTCTCATAGTTTCAGCAAGCCGTTTACCTTTTTCGGTCAGACCGAGTTCATCAAGATCAGGTCCTCCTTTGGATACCGGGGGAATTGCCCATAAGCTCCCGTATGGAATGTTGCCGGTATTATAGTCGGGGTTAGTATAGGCAAATCCGTCCATGCCAACAGCCGGCCACCAGACTTCTCTCCCCATCTGAATAGGTTCTTCCCTGGCCCGAACCACAATATTCAGGGCGTGTCCTATCGGATGTCCTGTTTTCTTCACCTCCCATCCGCGAAGTATGCCGAATGGCGCGGCTACACCAGAAGCACTGGTTCCAACGCGTTTTGCCAGTTCTGCATTGTGACCGGTCGATGCCGGTGAATAGCTACGGTATTGCATAGCAACAGGATTCCCGTCATTCCAGGCATATACACGAAGATGATTGAACTGGTTTATTGTACGATCATAAACAGTTATATTCCCATCCCAATAATCAGGAAAATCTATTTCAACACCTTCGGCGGGGAAACGCATTTCTGCCGGCAACCCCGATGTTCCGGTTTCCTGTCTCCTGTTTACCGTCAGCACTGGACCATCTTCACTGGCAACAGTCATATAAAGTCCGTGAGGTTTGTCGCCGACATTAATGTTTAACCCCCTTCTCTTAAGCCAGTCCATTACAGCAGGGTGATCAGCATCTGCGTATATGGCACCGGTTCCAACAGGCCTGTGATGGGCACTGTTCTTATTAAAAGGGTTGTAAAACCAATCATCTTTTTTACATGTGATCTCCGGAGTCGGGACCGGTCTGGATCCGGGAAGTGTCATACACATAATCAGGAGAATCGGTAAATATTTCCTTATGTCCATATTATTGTTTCGTTTGGTAGAAGCAAAACTAAATGAAACTTTCCGAAATTTTATCAGGCCGGTTATCAAGGGTTGCCTAAATTATTATTATGTTTGTTTTCATCTATTCTTTATCCAACACACATTAATTTTAATCTCATTTAACCATTAGAAGCCTTATCATGGATCATAAATCTTCAAATTTAAGCCGGCGCAAATTCCTTGGCGATGCAGCCGCAATCACTTCGCTGGGAGCCATTGGGGCAGGTGCCATTATTTCATCATGTAGCAGAAAGCCAAAATATGCTGCACCCGTATTTCCCGAACAGGCACCCGACGGACCCGTTCTCAGGGCCGGACTGGTGGGCTGCGGCGACAGGGGCACCGGTGCCGCCTTCGATTTTCTCAGTGCCGGTCCAAATCTGGAAATAGTTGCCCTGGGGGATGTTTTTCAGGACAAGATGGACCAGTGCAGGAACCAGCTAAGGGAGCGAAGGAATGTTGAAATCCCCGATGAAAATTGTTTTTTGGGATTTGATTCATACAAGAAAGTGATCGACTCCGGAATTGATATCGTGCTATTATGCCAGCCCACCCATTTCCGGCCCGAAAGCCTTCAGTATGCCGTTCAGCAGCGCAGGCAGATCTTTGCCGAGAAATGCGTTGCCGTCGATCCTGTAGGGGTCCGCTCGGTGATGGCATCCGGAAGGATGGCAGAAACGGCAGGGCTAAATATTGTTGTGGGCACACAGAGAAGGCACCAGTATGACTATGTCAAAACCTTTGAAATGGTAAAGAACGGGGCAATCGGAGATATTATATCAGCCAATTGCTACTGGAACCAGGGTATGTTCAAGAATGTTTTTCCCCAGCAGGGCTGGTCGGACATGGAAGCCATGATACGCGACTTTTTTAACTGGAACTGGCTGTCGGGCGACCATTACCTTGACCAGCATATCCATAACCTGGATATTGCCGTATGGTTTTTTGAGAAATATCCTGTCAGGGCAGTGGGATTCGGCGGACGGCACCGCCGGCCTCTTGGTGATCAGTATGATTATTTCAGCGTTGACTTTGAATTTGACGATGGCAGGCATATGCACAGTATGGCACGGCAGATTGACGGATGTGCCAATAACGTATCGGAACTGATTTTCGGAACCAAAGGCTATACCAATGCCCGAAACAGGATATGGGACAACAAAGGGAACCTTATCTGGGAATATGAATATCCTCTTGGCGAGGACGGCCAGCGCATGAACAGGGTCGCAATCAGTCCCTATGTGCAGGAGCATATCAACCTGGTCACTGCTATCCGCACTGGTAATTATATCAATGAGATCCAGAACGTTTGCGAATCAAACATGATTGCCATTATGGGGCGGGAATCGGCCTATACCGGCAGGGAAGTAACCTGGGATGATATGATGGCCTCGAATTTGCGGCTTGGCCCCACCGAATACAGCATGGGTCCGATAGGTCAGGATGTAGTGCCCCGGACTCCTCCGGTTCCCGGTACCTCACCTGCATAGTATA
>SKQJ01000402.1 GCA_007119075.1 Bacteroidales bacterium
ATATAGACCTCTCCTACTGGGAAAGCAGGATGAACGAAGTCGCAGGCAGGGGACAGAGGCTCCTGGGGGCCGCCTATAAAAAAATGGACAGTACCGCCACTTCGGTGAAAAAGGAGGACCTGACCGGGAACATAACCTTTTTGGGGTTTGCCGGGATTATAGACCCTCCCCGTGATGAGGTGGTGGATGCCATCCGGGAGTGCAAGGAGGCAGGAATACGGGTCAAGATGATCACCGGCGACCATGCCATTACTGCCAGGACCATCGGGAAGGAAATTGGCATTGGCGACGGCGAGAAAGTCATGACCGGCAGTGAGCTGGAGAAAATGAGCGACAGGCAGTTCATGGAGGTGGTAGACGAATACGATATATATGCCCGTACAAGTCCGGAGCACAAGCTGAAACTGGTTACAGCCCTTCAGAACAACGGCCATCTGTGCGCCATGACGGGCGACGGGGTCAATGATGCGCCCGCGCTGAAAAAAGCCAATATCGGAATCGCAATGGGCATCAAAGGAACCGAGGTGTCGAAAGATGCCTCGGAAATGGTGCTGACCGATGATAATTTCGCTACAATTGTTTGTGCCGTAGAGGAAGGGAGGACAGTTTATGACAATATCCGCAAATCACTGCTGTTTATCCTGCCCACCAACGGGGCAGAGGCACTGGTGCTGATGGCGGCTATTCTCCTGGGGATAATCATGCCCATAACCCCGGTGCAGATCCTCTGGGTAAACATGGTTACGGCCGTTACCCTGGCGCTTGCGCTTGCCGTTGAGCCAATGGAAGAAAAAATAATGGAACGGCCGCCGAGAAAACCCGGTGAACCAATTCTGGGAAAACTGTTCTTATGGAGGATCTTCTTCGTTTCGGTCCTTATCGGAGGATTTACCATGATCATGTTCAATTACATGCTTGTCCGCGGTGCAGATGAGGCCCTGGCGAGGACCATTGCAGTGAACACCCTTGTCGGCGGACAATTGTTCTATTTGTTCAATTGCCGGAAAATCAGGCTTCCCAGCATCGGTAAAGGCTTTTTTGACAATAAATATATATTCATAGCCGCAGGTGCGCTGGTAATCCTGCAAATGGTTTTTGTGTACGCTCCCTTTATGAACCTTTTCTTTGATACGGCACCCTTAAGGGCGATCGACTGGCTGTTTCCGCTGGGGGCAGGTCTTACAGTGTTTTTCATAGTTGAGCTTGAGAAATTCCTGATCGAAAGATTCCGGGCAGACGTTAACTGAACCGGGATCACCGGGGTCCATGTCGAGGAAGTGAGCTATTCGGCATAAATCCGTTTACGGATTCATATCCGCCTGGAAAGCTCTATATAGGCGGGGGGCATGCCGGACCCGAAAAGCGGTTTTTATGTAAAAGCCTGTGGTATGTTTAATTTACCGGGAAGGTTTTCCTGTTGCGCCGAGTACTTCCCCTATATCGACCCTGTTTTCAAATATGCCATCCCACAGGTCTCCCGTTCGGGCCAGTCTCTGTCTCATGGTCCGGATATTGAACATATCCGGTGTTACACCTTCTTTCACCTCATCCCAGTGAAGCGGCGCAGAAACGGTTGCACCGGGCCGGGGCCGCAGACTGTATACCGACGACATTGTTTTGCCTCTGGCATTCTGAAGGAAATCAAGGTATATTTTTCCCTGGCGCTTCGATGGTGATCTTTCGAGACTGGTAATCTTCGGAAACTGATTATGGATATGAATTTCCAGGGTCCTGACAAAATTCTGCACCTGCGACCAGGTATATCTGGGGTTAACAGGGACATATATATGGATTCCCCTTGATCCTGAAGTCTTGCAGTAAGCCGGCAGCGACAACCGGTCAAATAGTCTTTTGAACTCCAGGGCTATTTCCAGGACCATTTCAAATTCAACGTCGACAGGATCAAGATCAAATATCATCAGATCCGGATTATCCAGTTTGGGAAGGCAGGAGCTCCATGGATTTATTTCTATGCAGCCAAGGTTTGCCATAAATAAAAGCGTATCGGTATCCTGGCAGAGCAGGTACTCCGTATATCCGCTTCTGCCGCTTTCGATCCTTACAGTTTCAGCCCATTCCGGGGCCAGGTCTTTCATGTTTTTCTGAAAAAACCCTTTGTCGGCAACGCCGTCAGGTGTCCTGAAAAGGGATTGGGGCCTGCCTTTGAGATATGGCAGCATAAAGTCCGAGATGTCCCGGTAATACCCGATAACATCACCTTTGCTTATCCCTTCTTCGGGCCAGAAAACCTTGGACAGGTTTGAAAATTTTACCCTGTTATCCGACTCCGGCGGTTTGATAGATTTCTCCGCAACAATATCGCCTGCCGGTTTGTCGGAACGCAAGCCCAGGAAAGACGGGTGCCTCATTACCCCCTCCCTGGTCCAGTCCGCAAATTTTACCTCGCCGACGTAAACCGGCTTTACCCACCGGATATTTTTTTCATCCGGTGGATTGGAGACCGGTATTTCATCAGTCTCAATTTTTTTCAGTTTACCGATAATCTCCTTTTGAAGCGATTCGCTGAATCCGGTGCCCACCCGTCCGGTATAGACAAGTTTACCGTCCTGTTTCACTGCGCACAGCAGGGA
>SKQJ01000157.1 GCA_007119075.1 Bacteroidales bacterium
AGGATCATACATGTCAAAATACATGAAGTCTTCATAATATTAATTTTTTTATTTCAAGTTGTTTTAACAAATTTACAAAACTGCAGGTTAATCGGCAAATCTATGGTTTCAGGAATAATGGACTGATCCGACAGGTATTTTGATCAGGATCACGTCAGCCGGATCCCACGGGCGCGGAAAGCCGCTCTTTTCTTCCGGTATAGAGCGAAACTATGATCAGTACCAGGAAAGACACCGGTATTGAAACTATTCCGGGATTATCGAGGGGAAACAACGCATTTCCCGGCGGCAGGCCATACCTTTCGAACATTGAGGGCGAAAGAAGGATCAGCACTACCGATAAACATACCCCTGAGATTATGGAGGCGGCAACCCCCCGTCCGGTTGTCTTTTCCCAGAACAGGATCATAATGATTGCCGGCAGGTTGGCAGAGGCTGCCACGGCGAAGGCAAGGCCGACCAGGAATGATACATTCATACCTTTAAGCAATATCCCAAGGGTTATGGCAAGAATGCCGACCCCAAAGGCCGATATTTTCCCTGACCGTACCTTGACTTTATCGCTCATTTTTACATTCATGAACTTATCCATGAGGTCATGGGCAATCGCTCCCGAAGATGCAACTATCAGTCCGGAAACCGTTCCGAGCACGGTGGCAAAAGCCACGGCGCATATTATTGAAAAAATTCCCACGCCGAAGGATTTTGCAAGCAGCGGCCCGGACATGTTGCTGCTCTCCATATCAAGAACCCCGTTGATCATGGCACCAAGGCCCATATACAAAGTAAGAATGTAAAAGAACCCGATTGCAGTAATGGCAACTATGGTTGATTTTCTGGCAGCTATCTGGCTCGGCACGGTGTAATATCTTATAAGGATATGGGGCAGGGCTGAAGTTCCCAGAAAAAGGGCAAGCATCAGCGACACAAAATTCAGTTTTTCCCAGATGGAAGCTCCTTCCAGCCGGTAAAACAGGCCCGGCCTCATTATTTCTGTGCCGGGAGTAATTACCGGGTACCATGCGGTCACGGACGTATCTTCATACGTGAAGGAAGTCTGAATGTATCTAACTACATAGCTGTCTTCTATTTTGGTCAAGAAATTAAAGGGGTTGGTCGGCCCCGAGCTTTCAACCTGCTCACCATCCGAAACAATGTTTGCAAGGTAGCCGACCTGGTAAAACAGTCTGTCGGACTTGGGCGCGCCATTATAGAGTGTCTGGCCGGAGGCATCCGCCGTGATTGTAAGCATCTCTTCCAGAGTTGCTTTCTCTTCGTATGAGACAAGCCTGTACCAGTTTGCAACGGTGTCGTTATCTATCAGAAAAAACCTGTTTTTGCCATCGGCCGCCTGGCCCCTGATGGTGTAGCCGGGATTGCCGGACAGGGCGATGTTCCCGGAGGGATCTGTAATAGCATCAAATGCAGCATGCTTTCTGACCTCAGCGTTTGGATTGATGTTAAGCCCTTTGTTTAAAATATGATATGTAAGCAATATCGAAATTAAAATAAGAAGCCCACCTTTCAGGAACTGCACGTATGTCGTGGAAGTCATGCCGGCTGTCGCCACGATAAAGATAACCACCGACCCCACCATTACAACACCTGCCCAGTGCGGCAGTCCCAGCAACGGAACGACAAGGTCGCCTGCTCCCACCATCTGCGGAATCAGGTAAAATATTGAGACAACCAGCGTGCTTATGGCAGCACATAGCTTTATTGAACGGGAATTGAACTTGTAATCGAGTGCGTCGGTAAAAGTGAACTTACCCATTCTCTTCAGGGGTTCGGCCACTACGAACAGGGCAACAACCCAGCCTGCAAGGAATCCGATCGAATATAAAAACCCGTCGTAACCGGCAAATGCGATCATTCCGCAAATACCCAGGAATGAAGCGGCCGAGAGATAATCGCCGGCAAAAGCAATGCCGTTCACACCCCAGTGAATAGTTCCTCCGGCGGCAAAATAGCTGGCGGATGATTTTGTTTTTCCTGCAAAATAGAATGATAAAAACAGTACACCTGCGACGAATATTATAAAGATCAGAACAGCCTGATAAGAAACGTCATAAGTCATTTTTATCCTCTTTATGGTTAAGTTTCCGTTCCAGGCGGCAACAAGCCATATGGTAAATGAAGCCCATCAAAATTGCAAGAATTATCAATCCGAATCCGTACAATATTGCCAGGTTAAGGCCCCAGACGACCCTTATCCCCATAAGCTCCGGCTTAAAAACCCCGATCAATACAAATCCTGCATATGCCAGTCCATAGACGAAAAAGAACTTGAGCCCAAGTCTTGATTTACGGGCAGCAGCTTTGTCTTCTTCAAGCTTGGCAGCGGGTCCGTGCATCATGATTATTTAGAATTTATTTATACAAAACGAAGGAAGGCTTAGCAGGGATAAAAGTATGACAATTCTGTTCTTAGACAAATTCCTTATTAAGAAATCATTGTTTTTTAACATATCCAGACTCCGGCAGCAGCTCCGGCGGCCGGCGGCAAGAAAACCGGAGCGGGAAGAGCCATGGATCATTGGCGGAACCGGAAAAACCGTGTTAATGGTCGAAAGCAAAG
>SKQJ01000268.1 GCA_007119075.1 Bacteroidales bacterium
GACAGTTCCTTCAGGGTATATGCAAAATGGACAAGGACCGGCATCCGGTCAGTATTTTCTGTCAATACCGCAGTTTTCAGGGAGTATTTGCTTTTCAGGGACAGAAACACACTCCCCGACGGCCGCTATGCACTGGAGTCGGAAATTTCCGCCGGCCGGTTGCTGGGCGATATCGGTTACCGGATTCATATACTCGACAACTTGTCGGTCGAAGGGGGGATGACCTCCTCGTTCCTGAGCGCAGATGTTACATCATACGGCATGCGGGCAAACGAGCAGCAGCTGGCCGCCATCCTGGCAACCCGGTTTACACTGCCGGGTTTGACATTAAATGCTTCGGCAAGGAAAGAATTTCACAGCCATACCAGTATCCCGCTGCTTTTTTCGGCCGGAGCGGCAAAAAGGCTGCCTGTGGCCGGCATGGATCTGAAACTCAGTTTTTCCGAGCAGTTCCGTGTTCCTTCCTTCAATGACAAGTACTGGCAGCCCGGGGGAAATCCCCGTCTGCTGCCCGAATCGGGCTATACTGCAGATCTCGGACTGGCACGGAAAGTCAGTGCCATGGCAGGAAGCGAGCTGATTGCCGAGGCGAGCGTCTTTACATCGCGCACAAACAACATGATCCATTGGTCGCCCGCCGGTAGCGGCAGCTGGTGGAGTCCGGGCAACCACCGGGAAGTTTCAGTTAACGGCATTGAAACATCAGTTTCCTCTTCGCTCGCGGCCGGACTGTTTCGCTTTGCCCTCGGGGGAAGCCACAGCTATGCCACATCGGTCATCAGCAGATCATACTCCGGCAACAGTTCCCTTGAAGGCAATCAGTTAAGCTATATACCCAGGCATAATGCGTCGGCTTATGGCAATATATTCTATCGGAAAGCATTTGCAGGATTTACCGGCACCTTCACCGGCAGCAGGTTTACGAGCGATGACAACAATCCCGTCTACAGGATGCCGCCGTTCCGGGTTGTCAACCTCCATGCCGGATACCGGGTAAAAATATCAGATGTTGCCGGGCGCCTGCAATTAAGAGTCAGGAACCTGTTTGACTCCCGGTACCAGGTAATAAGGGCCTATCCGATGCCCGGCCGCAGTTTCCATTTGAATTTCTCGCTTGAATTCAACAAATAACAAATCCATAAAAAATCTTAAATCATGAAATCCGTTCTGAACAATTATACTATTGTCTGCCTCTTATTTCTTTATGCCCTGGCTTTATCTTCCTGCGAAAAAGAAGATATGGATTCCGGTTCCCCGAGCGACGATTATTCCGGGGGGGTGTTTATTTCCTGTGAGGGCTCATTCAATGCCGGCAACGGATCTATAAGCTGGTATGATACGGAAACCGGTGAAATAGTGAACAACCTGTTCGAAAAGGTAAACGGCAGGCCCACCGGTGACGTTGTCCACTCGTTTGCCCTTGCAGGGGACAAGGGGGTGATAGTTGTAAACAATTCTCAAAAAATTGAAGTGGTAGATCTTAAAAGTTTCGAATCGGCAGCTACCATAACGGGCTTTTCCTATCCACGGTATTTTGTATACGAGGGTAAAGATGCCGGTTACCTGTCTGATGGAAGCATGGAGGGCCATGTTTACAGGATCGATCTGCAGAAGGGCATTGTAACCGACACAATAGTAGTGGGGAATGGGCCGGAGCAGCTGGCAATATCGGGTCATTATCTTTTTGTGGCCAACAGCGGCGGCTGGGGATACGATAATACCGTTTCGGTAATAGATACCAGGACAAAAGAAGTGGCGAACACTATTGCAGTGGGAGATATTCCGGTAGCCCTGGTAGCCGACAGGGATGATAACATATGGGTCCTTTGCAGGGGAAAGGTGGTTTATAACGCGGACTGGACCGAAATAACAGATGAGACCGATTCAGAGATTGTAAGGATAAACGTTAAAGATATGACGGTTGACCGAAGAATTGTTACCGGTCAGAAGGGCGATTATTTCAATCCTTCCTGGCTTTCAGTTTCTCCCGGCGGGGAGACGCTTTATTTCGGTGAGGCGGAAGGGCTTTATGCTATGGGTATTGATGAGCATGACCAGCCTGCGGAGCCGTTAGCCGGCAAAAATTTTGCCGCCGCCGGGATCCATCCCGGAACGGGGAATTTATTTGCGCTGGAGCTAACCGATTTCACAAGTCCCGGATTGCTTCACATTTATGAGGGCGACGCCCTTTTATCAACACTGGAAACGGGCATCGGTCCGGGAAGCATAGTATTTCAATGGAAAAGGCGTTAATTAATTCTTTATGATCTATATTGCAGGCAGTTTTCCTGCCGGGTTTGAGCTTGTGGCGGATAACTGCTATAGTGCCCCGGGCAGTTTTCCTGACGGCTGAAACGGGTAAAAGAAGGTTCCTATGGGCAGCAATAAAAGTAATACTGACAGGTACGCCTGCATGGCTTCAGCCACGCATACAGCCTTTTCCCGGCATCCGGGGACAGGTGATGTATGTTCCTGCCGGAAGAGGCCGGATTTTTTTTCCCTGGTCATGTTCACCATTGCTTTCTGCCTCTGGATTGCGCCATTGGCCCCTGCAGA
>SKQJ01000004.1 GCA_007119075.1 Bacteroidales bacterium
CCGGCAGCAGCTCCGGCGGCCGGCGGCAAGAAAACCGGAGCGGGAAGAGCCATGGATCATTGGCGGAACCGGAAAAACCGTGTTAATGGTCGAAAGCAAAGGTGGCCCGGCAGCAGCTCCGGCGGCCGGCGGCAACAAAAAAAGCGGGACAGGAAAGAATGGGAGTTTAATAGTCCGGGGCGCGGGTGTGGGTATAAAGGCTGTACAAAGTTTTGATCCCGCGAGGCTCACCGATTATGGTGATTATGTCATTTTCCCGAAGAACCGTATCCCCCCTGGGGGTGAATATCCTTTCTTTTCTCTGCACCATTGCGACCAGCACGTCATTGGGAAACTTTATCTCCTTCAGGCTCTTGTTGATAAAATCACCCTGGGGGGTCCCCCCCTGTAAGTGAAGCGTTATATATCTGTCGTTATGCAGCAGGTATTCCCTGATTTCACGATGATTTTTAATGCCGGTAATGGTATCCACAAACCCGTCACGTTCGACAATATCCATAAGTCGCGAAAGGATCCTTAGCTGCTGTTTGGGCTCATCGGCCCTGCTCAGCATAAAAAAGAAAACCCTGATATGGTCTTCCGAATAAATTTCGCCTTTCATCACCGGTTTTCTCACCCCTCTTCCTGATAAAACTATATGCAGTACCGGGTGATCAATATTTTCAGCGTTGCCATACAAAATAGAGACCCTGGGGATGATAAGGGCGGGGTCAATCGCCGTAACATCCATGAATTCCTTTTTTAGTCTTTCCCTGTCAGCATCTTTAATTTCACGCGCAAATTTTGCAGACACGTCCGACACAAGAGTTTCAAATGATATCCGTTTCCGGTCAAGGTCAGTTATGGCAGCAGTAACAATCATCTCACCAAAAGGGTCTCCTTCCCTCAGCCCTTTCTCTTTCAGTATGGAAAGCAATTCGACCTCGAGAGGTTTATGCTCTTTCTGGCCCAGCAGGGCAAACCAGTGATATATCGCTCCTTCCCTCGCCGTTCGTTTTCGTGCATAATACCAGTACCAGAGAGCCGACAAGGCCGCAATCCCCATGGTAAAGAGTCCGGGGCCCCAGCCCAGGTAGATGATCAGAAAAAAAGAAGTTATAATGCCAAAAACCTGCATCCAGGGATAAAAAGGCGAATGGTAGCCGGGATCATATGCTTCGATCCGGCTTTTTCTCATAACGATTACCGAGGCGTTTATCAATATGAAAATAAGCAGCAGGAAACTGCTGGCCATCCTGGCGATATTGGTCTCGGTTAAGACCAGGATTATGAAAAAGAGTATGGCAGAGGTAACAACAACCGAGACAACAGGAGTATTGAATCTTCCTATCCGGGTAAATACGCCTGGAAACAATCCGTCCCTTGCCATGGCAAGCGGAAATCGTGAGGCAGTCATCAGCCCGGCGTTGCCGGTCGATGCAAACGCACTGGCAGCGGCAACCACAATCAGCAACACACCTGTCTCGGAAGAGACAAGACTGGCAACCCGGGAAGCCGCCGTAGATGCCGGGGCAAGGTCCTGCCATAATTCCTGCGGGGGTATAACGGCTACCATAACAAAAACTCCCGCCACATATATTACAGTCGTAATAGCAAGCGACAATATCAGTCCCAGCGGGATGTTCCGTTCCGGGTCCTTTATCTCCTCGGCCATGCTGGCTATCTGCGTCAGTCCGAGATAAGAGACAAAGACTAGCCCGGTAGTTGACATCAATGCCCCGAAACCTTCCGGGAGGAATGGCGTAAAGTTACCGAGGTATTGATCCCTGTCGGGCGTCAGGAATATCTCGCGCAGGCCTTCCGCCATAAATAGAACAAGTATGACAAGAAGAATGAAAACAAATACTTTTTGAAGGCCGGAGGCTTTTTTGACCCCCAGTATATTCATGACCATGAATACAAATCCCGCAACCAGGGCGGTCAGCTTTACGGGAACTTCGAAAAAGAGGGCTGCATAGGCACCAATTCCCACAAGGGCGAATGCGGTTTTCAATATAACGGCCAGGTAATTCCCCACCCCGCCAATTGTTCCGAACATGGGCCCCAGGCTCCTGTCGATAAAAAAATA
This sequence comes from Bacteroidales bacterium, assembly GCA_007119075.1. Classification (GTDB taxonomy): domain Bacteria; phylum Bacteroidota; class Bacteroidia; order Bacteroidales; family PUMT01; genus PXAP01. Next base: position 2,069 of record SKQJ01000004.1, read on the forward strand.
GCCCCCTCCTGCCTTCGGGGTGGCAGTAGAAAGCTCTGCCATGCTGAACATGGCGGGCATGATCAAAAAAGCTGCAAATAAGTAAGCGAGAAAAACAGATGGCCCCGCCTGTTGTGCGGCTATACCGGGCAGAAGGAAAAAACCGGCGCTTATCATTGAGCCGGTGCTTATGGCAATTATATCGAGCAGTCCGAGTTCTTTCTTGAGTTTTATAAAATTTACCAGGCCCATATATGTAAAGATATAGTTTTTTCAATTTTTTCTGTCAACAAGCACCCGGACCTTTAAATATGATCTCAGGACTAACCAGTGTTCGGAGAAATTGTTCACAAAGCGATAGTATGGAAAAATTAAGTATCTTGCAAATCATTCAAACGCAACCCGGCGGCTATGATTCAATAACTAATTGCAAAAAAGATGAAAAAATTGCTTTACATTTTATGCCTGGCACTTACGGCTGTCTCAATTTCATCCTGCCGCGAAAACAG
>SKQJ01000172.1 GCA_007119075.1 Bacteroidales bacterium
CTTAACGGGAATTTTTCCCAGCCGGCAATATTCGGCGCCCATACTTCACCGGTTGATGGATTGTATATACCGGGCACGCAAATGCCGATGCCGGTGATCCTGCCGTGAGAACCGGAATAGGAGCTCAGCATTTTCCATGCTTCGGCAGTTATCAGATTCCCGACGTCAATGCCCTGCCTCCCCTCCAGTGGGACGAGGGTTTCCGAAAGCAGCTGTCCTTCATCGCCGAAGATTGCGGCCGACAGCTTTGTGCCGCCCAGGTCCATTCCCAATACAGCCATATTTGTGTGTTTGAGCGGTTGACTACCTAATAGCGTATTTCATATACTTTTACTTCTTTTGCATCGATCCTTGCCTCAATATCGAGAACATTGTTCCTGGCCCTGATCCGCCATTCCTGATCCGTTATCACATCCCTCAGCCGGTGGTTTCCGTTGACAGGGGTCCTGAGCGCGACACTCACATCTTCAATGCTCCGGCTGTGATTTATCAGAAACAGCACGAATCCGTCCGTATTCTCCTGCAGCCTGACCTCAACGTATGCATCGGTATTGCCGTCGTGCGAGCTTATAAACGGCCTTGACACCTTTGCCCAGTTGAGCAGGTTCAGAAAGAACTCTTCGTTATTGCCGACCGGTTCGGGATGGTTTGCCATGCCCAGGTATGAGCCCACCAGCATTGCCTCTCCCATGCCGTACTTTGATGCGACGATAGCGGCAGATCCGTCACTCAGTCTGCCGAGGATCTCAATTTCCCTTTCCTCGAGGGGCATGACCGATTTTTCGTAAAGTGACCCGGAAAGAACATGTCCCCGTGGCAGGCCGGAGGTGGCCGGATGGTTGTTGTCGGTTATTTCGATTTCTATTGGAGCGGTCTCCCTTAACCGGACTTCATGCTCCCTGACGCCAAAAACCTCGTGCAGGCCCAGTCCGGGAATTATCTCTGAAGCATAACCGCGTTCGTCATTCCAGCCGATCCTGGCCTCTGCCAGCACATATCCGCCATTCTCGACAAAAGCCCTTATTCCCTCTGCAGACTCCCTGGTTATCATGATGGGCCAGGGGATGATCACCAGCTTGTACTGATCCAGTTCCTGTCTCTCGAGGTGCTCGCGGTGAATGAAATCGACCGGGATGTTATGATCGGCGAAAGCCCTGAAGTATCCGATCAGCGAGTTTGTGTGCGCACCCGGATAATCCCTGCGTTGCATGCCTCCAACCATCTGGGACAGGGGATTGTAGACTATGCCTATTTCGGCCCTGACCGGGGTGGAAGAAAGGAACAATTCCTGGTTGCGGTCCACCACCGATGCTATTTCTCCGGCATGGACCGCCCGCCCGGTGATCGTTCCGTCGAGGTTTATCAGGCCGTAACCGCCGGCTTCATATCCCGACGACATGGGGTAGTATGCATAAATATTCACTCCTTTGGCCCCTTTGGCGATCGCCGACCACGCCCAGATGCGATGGTCGTCAGGCACTACCGGGTCGCTTACAAGAAGGGCAATGGTGCCCGGGCCGGCCTGAAGTTCGCCCACGTACCAGCCGCCTTTTTCCCTGTTGGCACTGCGGGTGAAGTCCATCACAGTCCTCAATGTGGTCACCGACCAGTGACGGTCCGGGTGGTTATGTTTCGGATATATTGAAACACCATAAAAATCAAGCGGCTCTGCCATCATGAAATCATCGGTGGCACCGGCGCCCACGTAGGGGGACTGAAACAGGGAAGCACCTACGGCATGTGCGGTGATAAGATTATTCGGATCACCTTTTCTGATCGCTTCATAGCGATCGCGCATATCCTCAACCAGCTTTTCGTAAATAAATGTTTTCCAGTCAATGAAATCGGTATAGCTCAGAATTGTGCTGAACCTGGGGGGCTCAACCTGGTCCCACGACCTGAAAGTACGGTGCCATGCACTGTTGAGTGCTTCCAGGGTCCCGTACTTGACCTGCAGCCACTGCCTGAAACGGCCGGTAGTTCCCGGGCAAAAGCAAAACTGCACATTGGGGACGTAATCCAGGTGGGCCCAGTTGATAATATGCGGCTCGCTCCATAGATCCCAGCCGAAAAAGTTGGGATAGGACGAGGCAACTTTTGCCGTTTCGGTATAGAAATCCAGTACAGCATCACTTACCGGTTCATTATCGGTACAGGCGCCCGGAGCGGCCTGTGGGATTACCTTGATTCCGCTCTGGGTTTCGAACAGATAATCGGAAAACTCCTCGCTGATCCAGTCGGGCGCAGAATCAGCATACATCTGGATGAACACGCGCAGCCCGACTTCCCCTGCAAGTCGCAGCAGCAGGTGGAGATTGTCAAAATTATATTCTCCCCTGACCGGTTCGCATGTGGCCCATTCGACCCATGTACGCACCGTATTGAAGCCTAAAGCCTTTATCTGCTTAAGATCGTGTCTCCATTCTTCTTCCGATGCCGGGGTCAGCTCCGACAGCATGGGGGCGCGGGCTGTTCCTCCGCTGTACCAGACCGAAAACGGAAAGAAACCGGGACCGGCTTTGCCTGATTCCGGATCCTGCGAGGCCGCATCA
>SKQJ01000155.1 GCA_007119075.1 Bacteroidales bacterium
ACCACCAAGGAGCTGGGGGATTTTACTTCAACCTGGAAGGATATCGAGCCCGGAACAAAGGTATTCCTGGAAGGACCCTTTGGTTCCTTCGTCCCGGAAAAGGGCAAAAATCTTTTCCTGGTTATGGGAGGCATCGGTGTGACTCCTGCCATGGGCATGCTTCGAACCATGAAAGACAGCAAGGATCCTCGCAAGGTGACCCTGATATATGCCAATGTTGACTGGGAAGGCGTCACATTCAGGGAAGAGCTGGAAGAGCTCAGGGATGCAATAAATCTTCAGCTTGTTCATCTGCTGGAGGAGCCTCCGGATGACTGGCAGGGAGAGAAAGGTCTGGTAACCAGGGAACTGCTCGAGAAATATCTTCCCGAAAAACCCGGAGATTTCATGTATTTTATTTGCGGTCCTGACCCCCTGATGGATATAACAGAGATTTCCCTGAGAGAGCTGGGAATAGACTGGCGGCTTATATACACCGAACGGTTCGAAATCATATAGTATTCTTTTCAGCATCTCATCATCAGCACGTTATTCGGATTGCTTATGGAACCCGAAAACCGTATATGGTATAATGAGGCACGGTCATTAAGATATTTTTTCCACGGGCAGCTCTGGCATGCCCTTTCGCTTTTGGTATTGCTTCCGATTACATGGTCATTTGCAGCCCCTGTATTGTCTGAGGGATACTGGCTCGGCATAAAAGACACCGCCTGGTTTTGGCTGGCAGTCTTCATTCCCGTTTTCCATCAGGTCGTTGTATGGATGGTTTTCCGGTTACAGATGGGCTGGGGTGCTTTGTCCGGAATATTCGGCAATGCCGATATGCCAGTCTGGATCGCTGTTTTTTTTCCCCTGCTCATCGCCCGCCCGGTTACGGTTGCCGGACTGGCATTCTCGACCCGTGACTCATTGGTTCTGCCCGGCTCAATTGCCCTTCCACTGGCAGTTCTTTTATTGATCCCTTCTCTTTACACTCTCTGGTCAGTGATCAGTTATTTCGGATTTATGCGGGCTATCGGAGGAGATCATTTCCGGGCCAGGTACAGGGAAATGCCATTGGTGGACCGGGGGGCCTTCAGGTACAGCAGCAATGCAATGTATGCATTTGCATTTTTGCTGTTATGGTCTCTTGCATTGTTTGCCGGGTCACAGGCAGCACTTAGCGTGGCGATATTTCAGCATGCCTTCGTATGGGCGCATTATTATTGCACTGAAAAACCCGATATGGAAATTATTTTCAATGGCGAAGATTGATTATCTTTGAAATTACACTTGAAAGCAGTTATATTATGAAAAAAAACGTATTGATCCTTTACATGGTAATCAGGAGGGTAGGAGATCTCGTTGGTTTGTTGCTGTTAATAGCGGCAGTGCTTTTTGCCATCAGGATCTAATGCCGCTGAATTCTTTTTTTTAATACCGGAATAAAATTGGTATTTTATATCAGTAGCGGACTCCTCTATTTAAAAAGTTATTAACTTGCGGTAAGTCATAATAATTCACCTAACATTTAACCCGCCATTTATGAAAAGAGCAACCGTTTTATTTTTAATCCTGCTGTTAAGCCTGCCAATGGCAAGCGCACAGGATTGTCCGATGTACTTCCCCGATGAAGTAGGAACCATACGGGAAATCAGGTCATTTGACCAGCGCGACAGGCTTAACTCAATAGTCAGACAGGAGATCCTTGATAAGGTTGTAAGCGGAAATTCCACCAGGGTCAAAGTCCGGGCAACAAGTTACGAAAAAGACGAATCGGAAATCTATGCCGGAGATCTCGAATTTATTTGTGAAGACGGAGTTTTCAGGTTTGACCTTAAAGATTATCTGGATCCTTCATCGCTTGCGGCATATGAAGAAATGGGCGTAGATATAACCGGCGACAATCTTATTTACCCGGCCAGGCTGAATGTCGGCGATGATTTGCCTGACGGGGAAATCCGAATGGTTGTGAAAAGCGGCGCTGCCACTATACTGACAGTTAGCGTAAATATTTCCAACCGCCAGGTTGAGGGCAGGGAGGAAATCACTACTGATGCCGGCACATTCCTTTGTCATAAGATAACTTATGATGTTTCCTCCCGGGCAGGATTTATTAACAGCAACAGCAGCGCCATTGAATGGATCGCCGAAGGGGTCGGACAGGTGCGGACTGAAACTTACAACCGCAGGGGAAGGCTCACAGGGTACTCGGTACTGACAAGCCTTCAAAAATGATTTTAACATTCAGGCGGGATGATCATGATTTTTATGCAGGCTGCGTTCATAACCGGTTATAAGCTCTATTCTCTTCAGATGCCTGCCTCCTTCAAACTCTGAATTGAGCCAGAGATCCACCATTCTGACTGCTTCATCATTTGATGTCAGCCTCCCGCCTATTGAGATCATATTGGCATCGTTATGCACCTTTGCCAGCCTGGCTGCTTCAGAGTTCCAGCACAAGGCGCATCTTACTCCCCTGACCTTATTTGCGGCTATAGCTTCCCCGTTTCCGCTGCCTCCGAAAACTATTCCGCAATCCGCCTTTTTCATTGACACAAATTC
>SKQJ01000322.1 GCA_007119075.1 Bacteroidales bacterium
ACCCTGAATTCATCCCACATTGCGCTTAATATAAATATTTCATATGCCTGTGATTCAACCCTGAGATCGTCATCGCCGGCATCATGCCATCCTCCCCTGTTAAGTCCAGGGACCGGCTCAAGAGGCTCAAATTGCGTCAGCGTGGAAGGGCCCTGGACGTAACCATCAAAATGATTGACATTTAGCGGTGCCATAAGGGCGTCGTCAAGATGGCATACATCATGCCATAGCTTGTATTTTTCCCTCACTCTCATATGGCACATCTGCACGGGGAGAAAATACTCGAGGGTTGGCTGCCACACCCCCCTTTTGAAAACATCGGCAGAAATCCTGAAAGGTTCACTCTTTCTGTCACCCATTACAAGCTGATACATCCCGTCCTGCCTGATATCGGAAAAGTCGAAATGAAAATAGTCGTATCTGAGAAATTTACCCCAGTTTTCAGGTTTCCGGGAGAGCACCGTAACATGATTGCCGTCGGGAGAGATTCTCTGGAGGCTGATGTTTTCACTGAAATTGTCCCGGGGATCGGTTTCAATTACCGCGACCTTTTTCTGGTCCGGATGGTAACCTACCTGTGAATACTGCATTACCGGTTCATACAGCCAGTCATTTATCACATTTGGAGTTATGACCCATTCTACAGCAGCCTCGGTTGCCCCCGGCCTTATTTTGCTTCTTACGACGAACCAGCCGTTGTTGTGCTGAATTCGTCCGTCCAGCAGTTCAAGCTCGCCATGCCTGGTTTCGATTATCATCCGAAGCTCTTCCGATTCGGGCGCGACTGAAAGTCTTTTTCCCGCTGCCATGGGAACCGGTCTGGCATGATGATGGGGCAGGGGAATTATTCCCTTCATTTCGCAGCCGGGTATTATTTTCGGATCCGGACTGGTCCCGGCTTCGGCATAAACAGGTCCGTCGGCCTGGCGGGGAAAGATCCCTGACACATCATCCATATACCAGGATTTGCCGAAAAGGTCGACCGGGTAAAGCTCAAGCATGAACCCGGCTTCATCTTCCCATTCCTCCGGAAGGGGCCTGTCCAGATCGACGGTAATATATATGGCATCACCCCGTGTGGTGACTTTTACGTCATAGCTGAAATAGAGATCGGGATAATAAATGGGATTGAAGCCCCTCATCATTTTGCTTGAATCGGGAAATGATAAAGTTGCCGTGATCATGTTCTTTTCATGGTCGACAACCCTGTTTTTCTGGACGGGCATTGGTGACCACTGTCCCGGCGTGGGTTCCAGACGTATGTCGCCGTTTGTGGCTATCCTTGTGCCATGCATTATGAGGCTGACACCGCTCTGGTGACCGTCAGGGTAAATGTCCTGGAAAACCATGGCATTAACGCCCCTGTTTTCAAAATATTCCAGTTCATTAAGAATGAATCTGTTATCCTGTTGCATGGAAAAACCGGCCGTAATAATTAAAAAGCCGAAAACGGAAAGCAAAAGTTTTTTTCTCATTAGGTTTTAGGATTTTGGTCAGGATGACGGCAATTTGCCATAGTTGCCATAAACATTTGTGTTGATAATATGCTTGCAGAAAACACAAGTCAGAAGTTATGCAGGCGCTCCAGGACTTCGAGTCCCATCCGCCCATTATGGTAAGGGCAGGTCCAGGCATCGCCTTTGCGCCTGCCGGGACGGGGGGCGCCGTGCTCGTCCAGGTCGGGGAACCAGCCGCCATGCTGCCTGTCGATCATATTTTCAGAAATATATTCCCATACTCCGTATGAGGCTTCAAGGAATTCCCTGTCGCCCGATATCTGCCAGGCATTAAGGAACCCGACAACCGCCTCTGCCTGCACCCACCACGAAATATTCCTGCGGTACCTGTCGCCGGTTTTTTCATATATCATCGCCCCCCCGTGGTTCATTCCTTCCTCCAGCTGCACGCGGGCAACCCGTACCGCAGTTTCTTTTGCCTCGTTCAAAATTGCGGAGTCACCGAGGACCTCTGCGGCCTCAACAAGCAGCCAGGAGAATTCTATATCATGTCCATAGGAATCATAGCGGCCCGACACGGTCCAGTCCGCTTCAAAAAACAATTCAAGATGATAGGTCTCCCTGTTCAATATGTGGTTATCGAAAATATCCACCAGGTTAATGAGCCGTCGTTCCAGACCCCCATCCGGCCACACCCTGTAGAGATTGGTATATGCTTCAAGCAGATGCAGATGGGTGTTCATTGATTTTGCACGTCCCTGGGCAACCACTCCCTCTCCCTCCAGGTATTGCCAGTCAGCCGAAAACAATTCCAGGTAGCCTCCGTATTTGCTATCAAAAGCATGCTTCTCCAAAAGGTTGTAAACATCTATCGCATGCTGCAGGCTCTCCTGGTTTTGGGTAGCCCTGTAATATTCAGAGAATGCATAAATGGCGAAGGAAAGCCCGTAAGTCATCTTCCGGGAGTCTGAAACAGTGCCGTCAGCATTCAGCTCCATGAATAACCCCCCGTGCTCCCTGTCCACGAAATGGCCGGACAGGTAATCATAGGCGCGGTGAGCCAGTTCAAGATATTCAGGATCCTCCAGTACACGCCAGGCCGCCGACCATGTCCACAGGTAGCGGGTAAAAAGGACAATATGCTTTGCTGCATTTTCAATTCCGGTCCCGTCGTTTTCTATTGCGCCGTAGAATCCGTTGCTGGGATCTGAGTGATCGACCGAATGGGTTGCCCAGAACGGCAGAAGGTTCTCCCGCATATCCAGGACAACGGAATCCCTGAGCGATATCAGCAGGTTCCTTTCTTCAGCCGGCATTTTGCCTTTACCGCTGCAGCCTGCGATCAAAAGAACCACGCAGGACAGCAATATTATGGGGGCGAAGGCTGACAGCAACCTGTTGCCGGTGCGAACCGGCCGTGAGGGTAGGATCTCTTTCATATTTGACGGAAGTCAGGAAACCGTGATGATCATAATTAATATTTACCGGGCTTCACACTTTTCCGGCCCGGTGACGCTTTTGCCAGGGTTGGGTTATGCCGGTCCTTCAGCCCGGACAGACAACAATAAGTCCGAAAATTATACAATGTTTTTAAATTGCCAATAATTTTCAGTATTTTATCGGAAAAATAACGGGAGAGCCCGGCCGCACACCGGCCGGAATTGAACACCCTGTCACCGCCGGATGAAACAGCTATACCTCAGATAGCGGAAGGCGGGTCAGGTCATGTGAACAGGCGTCCGGCATACCAAACCCCTGGCCAGGCAGGCACAGGGGGGAAATGAAAATATTTTGCAATATGGGATCACTGACAGGAAAAACGGCAATAATCACAGGAGGCACCAGCGGAATGGGTGAAGGCATCGCCCTTAAGCTCCATTCAGAGGGATGCGGTCTTATTATTGGCGGCCGCAATACCGAAAGGGGCGAGGCCGTTGTCTCCGAAATAATGGAAAAGGGAGGAAATGCCCTTTTTGTCCCCGGCGCAGTGGAAGATATATCTGTGAACAAACAGATGGTTGAATCGGCTCTCAGCCGGTTCGGCCGGCTGGATATTGCAGTCCTCAGCGCCGGCAGACTCGGCCTGGGGAAAATAACCGATATTTCGCCTGAAGATTGGCAAAAGACCATGGATGTAAATCTGAATGCCGTATTCTACCTGTTGAAATATGCAATTCCCGCCATGGAAAAAAGCGGGGGAAATATAGTTATTATCGGATCGGTTGCTGCCTTTCATGCTTTTCCCTCGCATCCGGCATATTGTGCCGCCAAGGGAGCCCTCGTCTCGCTGGTCAGGCAGGTAGCGGCCGATTACGGTCCGTCGGTCAGGATCAACCTTATCTGTCCGGCCCAGGTTGACACGCCGCTGCTCCGGGATTCGGCAAGCGCATTTGAGAACCCTCAGACAATAATTCAGAGCACACGGGAAAGACTGCCGATGAAAAGGCTCGGAACAGCCGGCGATATTGCAGAAGCCGCCTTTTTCCTGGCCTCTGATTCTTCTTCATGGATAACGGGAAGCTGCCTGACGGTAGACGGCGGCTTCCTTTGCACATGAAGGGCCGGAGAATACAGGTGAAATGAGCCGCCCGTAAGACGGCCGGACCTGAGAAAGGCTGTTTCCGTGTTTCAGGCTGAGAAAAGAGGCTGGATTTCCAGGGCCTTTTTTTTCAGAGCTTCTTCTTCACTTGCCGTAAGCGGCCTGTAATGCTGGACCCTCTCTATCGCCTTTAAAAACAGGCTGGCATTTCCCGGCGGAATGACCGATGTTACCTTGCGGGACAAAGAGAATGCCAGAGCCTGGTCAAAAAGCGGATCATCGAGTACCGGTTTGTACCACACATTTGAAAAAAATCTTTCTTCACCCTGTCTCAGTCCCCGCTCCGCAAGCGATTTGAGAACCAGTATGCCGAGATCCCTTTTGACGGCGGTATCGTATACGGAGGGACCGAAGTTTCCATTGTGCCAGCATACAAAATTAATCGGATACATAACCGTATCAAAATCAAATAGATCAAGGGCGCGTATTGCGGCTTCCTCCGAGTGGGCGGAAAAACCGATGAGACGGACCCTGCCCTCCTGTCTGGCCTTGAGAATGGCTTCCATTGCACCGCCGGACGCAAACGATTTTTCAACATCATCAACGCTGCTCAGTGCGTGAAGCTGGTACAGGTCAAAATAGTCGGTCCGGAGTTTCCGGAAAGACTCAGCCATCTCCTTTTCAACTCCCGCCCTGTCCCTCTGTCCGCTTTTACACGATAGAAAGCTTTTTTTACGGTAAGGTTCAAGGGCAGGCCCCATCAGCTCTTCGGCATTGCCGTATGAGGGGGCAACATCGTAATAATCTATCCCTGCCTCCCAGGCACGGGAAATCAGGTTGTTGCAAACCTCCTGCGGCTCATTGTTAAGCATGATGCCTCCGAATCCCAGAACGGATATTTCGATTTTTGATCTTCCGAGGGTTCTTTTTGGCATAGGCTTGTCACGGAAAAAGTTTGTGGCCGACCACAGGGGATTGAAGGAAAGGCCCATCAAACCGCCTCCGGCCAGACTGCCGGCAATGAATTTTCGTCTTTGCATAGTTTTTCTTGATTAAGTTATCGGAAGAAGAACAAAAAAATAACATTATGGTTGCCGGATTGTTGATAAAATCCAAAAAAAGACCCTGTCGGTTTCTAACCTGGCAAAAAATCCGGAGCATCCGCCAGGATTTACCTGTTCAGAAATTGCCTCAGCACGTATTGCAGTATCCCTCCGTTTTCATAATAGGCAATTTCTATTTCAGAATCCAGCCGGGCCATCACATTGAATTTCATGGTATTGCCATCCTCGTCCTCAGCTGACACCTGTAGCACTCTGGAAGGTGTCATTCCCGTTGAAATACCATGGATATCAAACCGTTCCCGGCCTGTAATTCCCAGAGATGCGGCGTTTTCCCCATCCATGAACTGCAATGGAAGCACACCCATGCCAACCAGGTTGCTCCTGTGTATCCTCTCATAGCTTTCGGCAAGAACGGCTTTGATTCCCAGCAGAAAAGTCCCTTTTGCCGCCCAGTCCCTGCTGGAACCGCTGCCATATTCCCTTCCTGCAATAACCAGAAGGGGAGTTCCCGCCTCCTTGTATAAAACGGAGGCATCATACACGCTCATTTCCTGTCCGGTCGGCAGGTGAGTCGTGAAACCGCCTTCCCGGGAAGCAAGCTTGTTTTTGATCCTCACATTGGCAAAAGTCCCCCTGATCATCACTTCGTCGTTGCCTCTTCTGGATCCGTATGAATTAAAATCCTTTCTTTCCACTCCCTTTTCCATAAGATACCGACCTGCAGGAGTTTTGGTGCTGAAGGCCCCGGCCGGTGAAATATGATCGGTAGTTATGCTGTCCCCGAGCAACAGCAGGACCCTTGCATCAGAAATATCGGCAGGTGGTTCCGGTTTTACGCCAAGATTCCTGAAAAACGGAGCCTCCTTAATGTATGTTGAGCTTTCGTCCCATTGATATACATCCTCTTCAGGCACCTCCATGTTTTTCCATATAGCATCCCCTTCAAAAATTTCCCCGTAGTTTTTTTCAAAATCCTTTGATGACAGCACCGATGTCATTACCTTGTTTATTTCGTCGTTGCCGGGCCAGATATCCCTAAGGTAAACAGGTTCCATGTTCGAATCCCAGGCGAGGGGCTCGTTGACCAGGTCGATATCTATCCTTCCAGCTAGTGCGTAAGCAACAACAAGGGGAGGAGACATCAGATAATTGAGCTTGACCTGAGGATGAACACGGGCCTCAAAATTCCTGTTGCCCGAAAGCACCGAGGCGACCACCAGCTCGTTTTCATCGACGGCTTTAGATATATGGGAGGGAAGGGGACCGGAATTGCCGATGCAGCTAGTGCAGCCGTATCCTACGACATGAAATTTCAGGGCTTCAAGATCATCCAGCAGGCCGGCGCTGTCAAGGTAGTCGGTAACCACCTTCGATCCCGGCGCCAGGGAAGTCTTCACCCAGGGTTTTGTATGGATGCCCCGCTCACGGGCTTTTCTGGCCAGAAGTCCGGCACCGACCATAACGCTGGGGTTGGAGGTATTGGTGCAGGAAGTTATGGCTGCAATAACCACGGAACCGTCGCTTAGAATAAATTTCTCATTCCTTATGGTTATTTCGGCCGACCTCAGGCCCTTTTCTTCAGACACGCTTGCTACTTCCGCCACACCGGGCTCCGCATTGCCCGGTCCTTTCCGGCTGCCCTTAAGCACCGGGTTCCCCCCTTCGCTGTTCCAGCGCCCGAGATCGCGTTCATCGATATTGATATAGTTCCGGCTGTACTCTGACAGCAAATGTTGCTGGAAGACACCCTTGGCAGCGCGCATCAGTATCTTGTCCTGTGGCCTCCTGGGTCCAGCCAGAGTAGGTTCGACTGACGAGAGATCGAGCCCGAGAACGGCAGAATACTGTATTTCCTCATCCCCCGTTCGCCAGAGCATGTTTTCACGACAGTATTGCTCCACCAGGCCGGTTTGCTCTGCGGGCCTGTTGGTTTGCCTCATATACTCCACTGTGCGCTCATCGATCGGGAAATAGGTAACTGTACAGCCGAATTCCGGAGACATATTGGATATGGTTGCCCGGTCAGGTACCGATAAGGTGCCCGCCCCGTCGCCGAAAACTTCAACGAATTTGCCGACCACCCCGTGACTCCGCAGAAGATGGGTAATTGTAAGCACCAGATCCGTGGCAGTAGTGCCGGATGGCAGCCTTCCTGTAAGTTTCAGGCCTATCACCTGGGGGATAATAAAGTAAATGGGCTGGCCAAGGATGGCCGCTTCGGCTTCAATTCCGCCTACTCCCCAGCCAATTACGCCGATCCCGTTAACCATGGGAGTGTGACTGTCTGTCCCCACCAGTGTATCGGGAAAAACAATTCCGTCGCGCACTATGACTCCTTTGGCTAGATACTCCAGGTTGACCTGGTGACAGATTCCCAGTCCGGGGGGCACAACCGAAAAGTTATCGAATGCTTTTTTCGCCCATTTAAGGAACTTGTATCTTTCACCGTTCCGTTCATATTCTTTTTCTACATTCCTCTGATAGGAAGAGCTTGTTCCGAAATAATCCACCTGCACCGAATGATCGATGACCAGGTCGACCGGTATCAGGGGGCTGATCACGTCAGGGTTCTTGCCTTTCCTGGACATCTCGGCACGAAGGGAAGCGATGTCGACTACGGCAGGCACGCCTGTAAAATCCTGCATCAGGACCCGAGCCGGTTTATAGGGTATGTCGTCGGGGCCTGGCTGCGGCTTCCAGTCAAGGATGGTCCGGATGTTTTCCTCTTTCACCCCAAAACCGTCATAATTGCGCAATGCATTTTCAAGGAGTATCCTGATGGAAAAAGGAAGATGCGAAACAGGGTGGCCGATCTCCCCGAGTTTTCTCAAGCTGTAGAAAGTAAATTCTCCCGACCGGGTTTTAAGCGTTCCCTTTATTTTCTCTGATAAATTTGTCATAGGTGTTTTAAGAATAGCTGTTAATGACCGCCAATCAAATACAAAGTATAAAAATAATCAATCAGACTGACAGAACCAACTTCCTCCAGGCAAAGCAGAAAAGAAACCAAACAAAATAGCGGCCTGTGCCGCTATTTTATGACAACAATATCCCTGATCGAAACTCATTCCAGACAAAATAGCGGCCCGGGCCGCTATTTTACAATATTCCTAATCGAAACTCTTTATGGACTCTGATATGATGCCGGCAGCCTCCAGCAATTGTTCCCTGTTTATGATCAGGGGAGGTGCGAACCTGATTATATGGCCGTGGGTGGGTTTTGCAAGCAGGCCATTGTCTTTCATCTTAAGGCAGACATCCATGGCAGTTTTGCCGTTTGTGGGCTTGATCACTACCGCATTCAGGAGTCCTTTCCCCCTTACGGTCTCAATCATTCCGGAGTCTATTTTCCTTAATTCCCGGCGAAACAAATCACCCATTTCCACAGCGTTTTCAGAGAGCTTTTCCTCTCTCACCACCTCCAGTGCGGCCATTGCGACCCTGGCCGCTACGGGATTGCCTCCGAAAGTCGAACCATGTTCGCCCGGCTTTATGGTAAGCATGATATCATCATCGGCCAGTACCGCTGATACGGGAAATACTCCTCCGGAAAGTGCCTTGCCTAATATAAGTATATCGGGTCTGACATTTTCGTGGTCGCAAGCCAAAAGGCGACCGGTGCGGGCAATACCCGTCTGGACCTCGTCTGCGATAAACAGCACATTATGATTTTTGCAAAGGTCGTATGCTTTTTTAAGATATCCTTCATCGGGAACATAGACGCCTGCCTCTCCCTGGATCGGTTCAACAAGAAACCCCGCCACATCAGGATCCTGCAGCTCTTTTTCCAGTGCCGGGATATCGTTGTAGGGAATGGTGACAAAGCCAGGGGTATAGGGACCGTAATCCTTCCGGGCATCCGGATCGGTGGAAATTGAGACTATGGTTATGGTGCGGCCGTGAAAATTATTTTCACATACGATTATTTTAGCCTTTCCCTGGGGAACGCCTTTTTTCAGGTAGGCCCATTTCCGGCATAGCTTCAGGGCAGTCTCATCCCCTTCAACACCTGTGTTCATGGGCAATACCTTGTCATAACCGAAATATTTTGTAATGTATTCCTCATATTCGCCAAGAGATGAATTATGAAAGGCCCTCGAGGTAAGACAAAGCTTTTTGGCCTGTTCAATGAGTGCATTTACAATTTTGGGATGACAATGTCCCTGATTAACTGCAGAATAGGCAGATAAAAAATCAAAATAGCGTTTCCCTTCTACATCCCATACAAAAATTCCTTCCCCCCGGTCGAGCACCACCGGCAGCGGATGGTAATTATGGGCTCCGAACTTCTCTTCTCTTTTAATATAATCCTGTGTCGTCATTTGAAATGTTATTAAGATATTTATAAATATTTTTCCTGATCGGGATACAATCTTAGTATAAGTTTTTCAAATAACAAAGGGAGCATGCATAATAAATACAGAAGGAACATGCAACCCAGGCCCGGAGCAATTTTTTGGATACCGGGATGTCGTCCAGGTATTATCAGGTTGTCGCGATATCAGAATTTGGCCGTTATCTTCAGATTTATCCTTCTTCCCGATAAATAGCCAGGGATGGCAAATTCGCCGGGTATTGCAGGATCATCGGAAATTGTTTTGAGCCAGGAATAAGATATGGTATTTTTGATATCCAAAAGGTTAAACACTTCGGCCCCGACCCACAGGCTCCTGAGGTTGCCGGCTGTATTCCCCTTCTGCGGGTCTTTGAGGCCCCCGGTTATTTCCTTGGAGAACCCCAGGTCGACCCGACGGTAGGAAGGCATCCTGAACATCATTATGTGCGGGGGCGTATCCGGGGCACT
>SKQJ01000161.1 GCA_007119075.1 Bacteroidales bacterium
CTGCCGCGTTTGTCCGTCCTGCCGGCAGTTGCTCCTTCCCCGGCCCGGGCTGACCCGGCGCCGCCTCCGCCGCCCCGAGAGGGCAGAAGATCGCATTTATTCAGGATGAGAATAACCCTTTTGTTTTTAAATTCAGACCTCCTTCGCAATTTATCGAGCAGGAAATTTATATGTTCACCCGTATCCGTGGCTTCAGCCATGAACAGGATTATTTCCGCCTGTCCGATCTTTTCCATGGTCCTTTCGATACCCATGATCTCGACCCGGTCGGTCGTCTCCCGGATGCCCGCGGTGTCGATGAAACGGAAACTGATCCCGTCAAGATGGATCACGTCTTCTATGGAATCCCGGGTAGTTCCGGGAATCTCCGAAACAAGTGCTTTTTCTTCCCTTAAAAGCAGGTTGAGAAGGGTGGATTTTCCGGTATTTGGCTTGCCGGCAATTACGACCGGTATGCCGTTTTTAAGCGCGTTGCCAAGAGAAAAGGAGCTCAACAGCCGGCCGAGCATCGCTTCTATTTCGCCGAGCAGTGACTGCAGCTCATTGCGGTCGGCAAACCGGACGTCTTCCTCGCTGAAATCCAGTTCAAGCTCGACCAGTGATATAAACTCAAGCAGCCGCTGGCGAAGCTCCCTGATCTCAGACGAGAAGCCGCCCCGCATCTGCTGCATCGCAACCCTGTGGAAGGCTGCCGATTCGGAGGCGATCAGGTCTGCCACGGCTTCGGCCTGTGAAAGGTCCATTTTGCCGTTCAAAAAGGCCCGCCGGGTAAATTCTCCCGGCTTTGCCGGACGGGCTCCTTTATCTAGCAGGAGCTGAAGGATCCGTTGCTGGATGTAGGCCGATCCGTGACAGGATATCTCGATAAGGTCTTCCCCGGTATATGAACGGGGGCCCCTGAAAATGGAAACCATGACCTCGTCGATGACCTCTCCCTTGTCGTGGATCTTTCCGTAATGGATTGTGCCGGCCGGCTGTGACGACAGTTCCAGTCCCCGACGGGCAGGACGGAACAACGGGGCGCAGACTGAAAAGGCATCTGCCCCGCTGAGGCGGATGATCGCAATCGCCCCATGTCCGGGAGGGGTTGCAATGGCTGCTATGGTTTGTTCCTGCTTCATCGGATTCTTTCAGTATCACTGCAAAATTAGCTTATTTCAAAAATATCCGGTTGCAGGGCAACAGGCATTAAAAATTATTATCTCAGGGACGGTAATGTTATCGGGTAAAGGATAACGATGGCTGATCCTTAATATTAAATATTTTATATTTGTATTTGCATTTTTTTTCGTTATTTCCGTGAAGCGGTTTTCCAGGCCGGTCAGGGAAGAAATATTGATCCGACACCATGCATATATCCGACGGCGTACTGGATACCGGTATTGTATTGACCGCCAATGTTGCCGCGGTTGGTTTGATTTATATCACGGGCAGGAACACATCGGCTGACGAAATTCCAAAAATCGGAATGATGGGCTCCGCGCTTTTTGTTGCATCGCTCATTCATTTTCCGATGGCAGGGACTTCATTGCACCTGGGCCTGTATGGCATTGCCGGAATTATTCTTGGGAGGCGTGCATTTCCCGCCGTATTTGCGGCTATTCTGTTCCAGGCGCTGATATTTCAGCACGGCGGACTGCTTTCTGTGGGGATCAACTCCCTGAATATGGGTGCCGGCGCTTACGGGGCCTGGCTGGTGTGGCGAACCAAAAAGGTTCCTGAATATCTAAGGGCCGCCCTGGCTGGATTTGCCGGGATTGTCGTCCCCGCCCTGCTGATGTCTTTGGAATTCAGGCTTTCCGGGTATGGCAGGGGCATATTTTACCTGTTTTCGGTTTACATTTTCCTGGCGCTCATTGAAGCTGCCATATCCCTTTCGGCGGTTAAATTTTTCAGGAAAGTCAAACCGGAAATCCTGCTCTGACTGTTTTCAGGAAAGGCATATTATTAGTTAACCGGGCAGACGGAACTGAAACATAGATTAAGCAAGAGTTTATATGATATTAATTAAAACACTTAAAAATAAATAGTTAATTAGGTATGAAGAAAATAATTGTCCTTCATCTTTTGTTTTTGCTGTGCATAATCCCGCAGTCATTTGCCCATAGAGTAAATTTCGAGACCCGGCAGCATGCCCCGGCGGTCACCGTGAAGGCGTTCTTTTCGAGGACTGCCCCCCTGGCCGGGGCCAGCGTGGAAATTTATGCACCGGATGACAAGCCCTTCCAGACGGGCCGCACCGATACGGACGGCAACTTTGCCTTTATCCCAAACGCCGCAGGCAGCTGGAAAGTAGTGATAGACGATGAAAGAGGCCACACCGGCAACCTCACGGTCAGCATCACGGGAGATTTCTTTGATGCGGCGGAAGAGGCGGCTGCACCGGCCGGTCCGGTACAGGAGCCTGCAGCACCGGCAGAAATCGAAAATGACACAGCTGCAGCCGGAGGAATACCTGCTTTTTACCGGGTAATTTTCGGACTGTTGCTGATTGTAAGCATCACAGCCGTGGCATATGCCTTACGGCTCAGA
>SKQJ01000163.1 GCA_007119075.1 Bacteroidales bacterium
ATTACTCAACGTTTAGGTATAACATGTGTAATCGACGAAGTCAATTTTTTTCATCCGTCTGTGAGTATTTTGACTTCGTCGATTACCCATGCAATTCATTGCACTTTGTTGGATTTTCAATTGATGGGAAATTCGGACAAAAAAAATTCATGTACATTTGTCCAACGAACTGCCGCTTTTCGGATCGGGTAATATCAAAACAGAATGGATCGATTAAAAAAGACGAGGGGTTTTTTTTCCAGGGTTTTTTCACGGTCGCTCGACTATATTGAAATAATAGGCAACAAGCTTCCCCACCCGGCCACAATTTTCGCATTGCTTGCGCTGATAGTCGTCCTGCTTTCCACTATTACATACTGGGCGGGCACTTCTGCTATTCATCCGGTAGATGAAAGCGTTGTCAGGGTAAATAATCTTCTGAGCGCCGATGGCATCAGGTGGATGTATACAAACCTGCTTGACAATTTCCTCAGGTTCCCTCCCCTTGGATATGTGCTCGTAGTAATGATCGGGATCGGGCTTGCCGAAGGCACCGGGCTTTTTGCCGTCATGATCAGGTCGCTGGTGCTGAGCGCACCTCCCAGGCTTATAACCTATGCTCTGGTTCTTGCGGGCATTATCAGCGGACTGGCGGTGGAAGCAGGCTATGTGATCCTGATCCCTCTTGGAGCGATGCTTTTCCATGCCCTGGGCCGGCATCCCATGGCAGGACTTGCAGCCGCATTTTGCGGCGTCAGCGGGGGTTTCGGTGCAAATTTCCTCATCGGCTCGGTCGATCCGATTCTTGCCGGCATATCAACATCTGCCGCACAGCTTATTATTGAAGATATAGTCATCAACCCTGCCGTCAATTATTATTTCATGATAGCCTCGAGTTTCGTGGTATTATTCACCGGCGCATGGGTTACCGACAGAATAGTTGAGCCACGGCTGGGCAAATACGAAGGGGCTGCCGAAAGATTTGCCATCGCCGATCTCACCTCCAGGGAGTACAAGGGCCTGAAGTGGGCCGGAATTTCCGTTTTATTTTTTGTCGCTTTGATGAGCCTGACCATAATACCGGAAAACGGGCTGCTAAGGGATCCTGAGACCGGATCCGTTTTGCATTCTCCTTTTTTTGACGGGATAATTATCGGGATCCTGCTTTTCTTTTTTATCCCTGCACTTGTTTACGGCTCGATTGCCGGGACCATCAGGAATGACAAGGACCTGATGAAACATATTATAAAATCCATGTCAGGGATGGGAGGCTATATAGTTCTTGTGTTTTTTGCAGCTCAGTTTGTTTACTTTTTCAATCACAGCAACCTGGGATTGATAATAGCTATAAAGGGGGCGTCCGGACTGGTGGACATAGGTTTCACCGGCCCCATGCTCATAGTTGCGTTTGTGCTGTTGTCGGCTTTCATAAACCTTTTCATGGGCAGCGCTTCGGCCAAATGGGCAATTATCGCACCCATATTTATCCCGATGCTGATGCTTCTTGATAACCCCTATCATCCCGGTATTACCCAGGCAGCTTTCAGGATTGGCGACTCGCTTACGAACCTGATAACTCCAATGATGAGCTACTTCGCCCTGATCGTGACATTTGCCCAGAAATACGATGAAAAATACGGGATAGGGACAATCATTTCCACAATGCTTCCCTATACGGTATTTCTTACCATATTCTGGACGCTCCTGATGGTCATATGGATTTACCTGGGAATACCGCTCGGACCCGACGGTCCCATTTACCTGGAGTAACACGAAAAAATCACACTTGTCCTCACCGCGATCCTGCCGGGATGGTGCCGGCATACCGGCCGTGCCGGGTATGTGCCCGGCAGGAATATGGCCGGGATTTTTGCAATTATTCTATGAGCAAATAGCCGGAACATGGAACAATAAAGAGCCAGGGTGGGGGTATCAGGCTATACCATTGCCTTTGCCACGTCTTCGGTAATATCCAGATTATGATACACATTCTGAACATCGTCGTCATCCTCGAACTCCTCGATCATTTTCAAGACCCGCAGCGCCGAATCAGTGTCGAGCTGTTTGAGATCGTTAGGGATACGCCTGAGCTCGGCATTTTCAGACTCAATGCCCAGATCCTCAACTCTTTTTCTTACTTTCCCGAAATCTTCCATTGAGGTGGTGATATAGTAAAAACCATCATTGATCTCCATATCTTCTGCCCCTGCATCGATGACCTCAAGCTCAAAAGATTCCGAATCTTCGATCTTTTCGCTGTCTACGGTGATAACTCCCTTACGGTCGAATAAAAACCCCAGCGAGCCGTGTGTGCTCAGGCTTCCGCCCCTTTTATTGAAAACAGACCTGACGCTTCCAACGGTACGCAAGTGATTGTCAGTGAGGCATTCTATAAATACGGCAACGCCGTTTGGCGCATATCCCTCAAAAGTGACCTCCTGAAGATCAGAAGGATCTCTATCTGCTTTATTTATGGCCCTTTCGATGTTGTCCTTGGGCATATTGACCCCCTTGGCATTTCCAATTGCCAGTCTCAGGGCAGGATTTGCTTCGGGATCAGGTCCCCCCAACTTAACGGCAACTTCAATTTCCTTTACGATCCGGGAAAATATCTTAGAGCGCTTCGCATCGAGGGCTCCTTTTTTCCTTTTGATTGTTGACCATTTACTGTGTCCTGACATAACATAGTTGATTTATAGCAAAGATAAAATTTTCCTTATTTTTTTCACAGGCATCATACAAGGCTATCATACAATTTCTTGTCCATTTTTCATTTCCATCCAGTCGGCCGGCATGTTCGCCGGGAACTTGCCCGGGACCGCTTTTTGGGTCCCGGGTCCGGACCCGGTTTTTCCTTTCAGTTTTTCCTGATGTTAAATTAATGTATTTTTACAGTTAATTATATAGCAGTGTATATGACATTAAAACCCAGATATCATTCCCCTGCCGGTTATTCGGCTGAAGCCTCCGGTACAGATAAACGCAGGCTTTATATAGAAACCTACGGCTGCCAGATGAACGTAAGCGATTCGGAGGTTGTTGTCTCAATAATGAAGGAAAACGGAGTAGGCTATACCGAAGATATCACCCGGGCAGACATCATTCTCATAAACACCTGCTCGATACGTGAAAATGCCGAACAGAGGGTGTGGGGCCGGCTGGACCATTTCAGAAAGATCAAAAACAGCAAGCCCGGGCTTATTGTAGGTATAATCGGCTGTATGGCCGAAAGGCTCAAGGAAAAATTGCTGGAAAAAGAAAAACTCGTTGATTTGGTCATCGGTCCGGATGCGTACAGGGAACTGCCCTCGCTTCTTGAAGAGGCAGGTACCGGTCAGAAGGCCATAAACGTATTGCTCAGCCGGGAAGAAACCTACGCCGACATCAGTCCGGTAAGAACCGACAAAAACAATGTATCGGCCTTTGTTTCAATTATGAGGGGCTGCAACAACTACTGTTCCTATTGTGTGGTGCCCTTTACCCGCGGCCGCGAGCGCAGCAGGGACCCGGAGTCCGTTCTCCGGGAGATCGGCACCCTGCATGAAAACGGATACAAAGAGGTAACCCTTCTCGGTCAGAATGTAAACTCCTACATGCACAAAATTTCTTCACCGGCCGGTTACCTGGATTTCTCCGGTCTTCTCGAACAGGCCGCCGCCTTATACCCGGGAATGCGGATGCGTTTTTCCACCTCGCACCCCAGGGACATCAGCGATAAGCTGCTTCATACCATAGCCCGTCACGATAATATATGCAAGCATATACATCTGCCGGCCCAGTCGGGCAGCACAAGGATATTGAAACTGATGAACCGGGGATATACAAGGGAAGAGTATCTTGAAAGAATTTCGGCCATTCGCAACATAGTAGGGGACTGTGCAATATCGACCGACATTATTTCCGGATTTTGCTCCGAAACCGGGGAAGACCATCTGCAGACCCTCAGTCTCATGAAAGAAGCGGCCTATGATTTTGCCTATATGTTCAAGTACAGCGAAAGACCGGGCACCCGCGCCGCCGAAAAGCTCAATGATGATGTGCCGGAAGAGGTAAAGTCCCGCAGGCTCAGTGAAATAATCAGCCTCCAGGGAACTCTTTCGGCCCGTAGCAAGGAAGCCGACATGGGAAAAACATTCGAGGTGCTTGTTGAAGGAAAATCAAAGAAATCAGATTCTGAACTGTTTGGACGCACATCACAGAACAAGGTGGTTGTTTTTCCGTCAAACGGTTTCAAATCCGGAGATTTTGTGAACGTGCGCATCACAAGGTTCACCCCGGCAACACTTATTGGCATCGCCTGTCCGGAATAATTATCCGGATACACTACTATTCTCCTGAACCTGCAAGAAAAAGGTTGAGAAGGTCATTATCCCGCTTTCCGCCTGTTGCCGACCGCACCGCAACTATCCGGTCATTATTGCTGCGGGCGGCAAACCCGGCATCCTTTAATTGTAGCGCTAATTTGCCAGAAGCATCAATATCCCGGCAATCATTGATTACTGTCAGCAAAATTTCTGCCTGCCCCTCCTTCTCTTCAAGTTTAAGGTGCCATACAATATAATCATCCAGTCCCTCATATAAAGAAGCCAGATGGGGCAATGCATTCTGCAGGCCCAATATCCCTTTGACCACCTTTACCTCATCGATGACCTTCTTGAACATATCCTGACGGAAAAGCCCGGGCAGCTCAACCCTGATATCACCGGCAGCAGATGCAATGACAGATCCTATTTCAACCGACAGATCCCTTGCCTTATCGCTGCCCGAATAGTTGATAAGCGAAAGGTAATAGTTGCCTGAATATAGCTGGTACTGAAACCTGTTAAGGCAATCTCCGGTCCTTACCGGGCCCCCCTCTTCACAACCCTGTACTGAAACCGAAAAAACGCCGAAAGCTCCGACCGGACTTTCCATACGGTAAAGCTCCAGCCGGAACTCTTCTCCCTGCCACTCTATCTCCTGGAGAACCATACGGTCAAATCCGTATTCATAGTAAAGGTCGGCACCACCGTTAATCAGTCCCCAAAGTGCTCCGCCAACAAACATCTCCTCCCTGCAGATATCCGAGCCAGGCATATCCTCCCGGGTGGGTACAGGCAGGTCCCCTGTGTTCAGAAGTTCTGAAAACAGGAAAAAAATAAATCCGGCAACCGACAGTATCATTGTAACCTTTATAGTTAGTTTTTGTAATATTTTCAAAAGCCAGATAAACATGAGGCCGGGCCGGCCTCTTTGTCCTGCAGGGGAAGACAGACAGCAGCTTATCAGATGCTGCTGCCCGGAATTCTCAAATCAATTCTTTTGCGGTCGGCTATCCCCAATCCCAGATCCCCGGCAAGCAGCATCTGCCTCAGCCCGGCATCGGCAAAACCATCCTGCCGCCCCATTTCGATCCTTTTGCCAATTATGATATCATAACCTGCCATATCAACTGCTACAGGATCAGTGCCCAGCAAAAGCATCCCGTAATTGGTGAAAAACTGAGGATTTGCACCGGGGCCGCCATCATAGCATCCCTTGATCCCGTCAGCAATATTCAAAACCACCTTGTCACGTACAGGTGGGAATGCGCACACCTGGGCAGAGGTCTCAGCCCATAGGGTGGAGTGGAGCCTGCTGGTGTTGGTAATTACTCCGTAACCAAGATTCTTAAGACAGAGTGTGATGGATGCGCCGGCATTCTTCATTATGGGAAGGTTAATTATTTTATCCAGCTGCCGGGTAACTATTTTTGAGAAATATGAGTATTTACCCTGATTTACCATGAAGGGAAGCATACTATTATCATATTCCATTTCACAATCCGCCCAATAGTACCATTCCCTGTCGATCCTGGACAGGCTGTAGAGCTGACCGCTACCATCATAATAAGAGCCGTTCTCATCAACATGCTCGGTGCCCAGAATGGCGATCCCGGGATAATTATCCGGAGTGAACCCGGCATCCAGCAAATGCTGCATCCTGCGGTCAAAAATGACTATTTTCTCTTTAGATATGCCGCTCAGCTCCAGCTGGGAGATAACTGATTTAACCAGTGCGTGACTGGTTGACAGGAGTTTTCCTCCGATAGGATTAACTTTAAGACCTATTGCCTCTCCCGGTGAAACGAAATGTTGCCATGCAAGGGAAATATCGGTCTCTTCGGTGAGATTCGTCATTCCGGCCTCAAGCATTTCATACACTGCGTCTTCCTTTATTTTATTCTCGACAATTGAATTTTCATCGACTATCTTGACAACCCTGCCGGGATACCTGCCCGGCATGGAGTTTTCGTTACGGGGATATTTTAGCGCATCGGCAATATTTGTTGCAGTGGGCTCACTGGCAGTGATGTTTGCCGGTTTAGCGGCCATGGTCGGAGATAATCCGGCGCCCATGCTGCCGGCGGCCAGCAGCCTGAAAAAATTTCGTCGTCCTTTATCCATAATACGTTTATATTAGACGGAAACAGTAATTTCCAGGCAATTTAGTCAACTAAAACATCAAATCCAAGGGCCTCTCCTGCAGGGGACCGGTCACAAACCAATAGCGGCAGCCTTACAGGTAATTTCCCCGTCATTCCTGCCTTTGAAGGTGCCGTCACAAACCAGGGCGGCCGGCCATAAAACAAGACCGGCAGCCTTACAGGTAATTCCCCCGTCATTCCTGCCTCTGATGGTGGCCGGTCACAAAACAAGACCGGCAGCCTTTGGGTGTTTATCCCCGTCAGACTGCCGGCTCAACTATTGCGGCGGCAATGCCTTTACGGAATGCCTTTAAATGTGTCGTGAATTTAAAGGGCTACGCCAACCGTGAATCCGAAGCGAACGCCGAATCCATCAAAAAATCCTATCGGCCAATTATATTCTTCACCTGCAGTAAGAGTTACATTTCCCTTTGAATAGGAAGGCCCAATGTAAGCTTCAAGGCTGACAATATCAGAAAGTACCCTCTGTGATCCTATAAGTAAACCGCCGCCCATAAAAGAAAGAGTTGCTGCGTAGTAGCCGTCATTAACCGAACCTTTAAAGTTCTGGTAGCGCAAATAAGGTGCTACAAATATTCCTGCCGGGGCCTGTCTTGACTCGGACAAATACAGCCTGAATTCAGGAGTAATGCCAAATCCCCTGAGGCTGGCATCTTCAATGGAGGCTCCCGAATAGAAGAATCCCATCTGCACGCTCATATCCTCATTAAGGGCTCTTTCATAAAAAAATGATCCTGTGCGCACAAGGGGACTCATAAGGTTCGCCTTAACCACGTTTTGCTTTGCCTGCTGTGCGTTAACGGATAGTGTTACACAAAATACTGCAACCAGCACTAAAAAAATCCTGTGATATTTTCCCATAGTTATTAAAATTAGGTTAGTCAACTTTTTTCTTGCCTTGATACGCAACCTATGGGAAAAAAGATACATGTAGCGATAAAATAATCAGGAGACGGGAAGTTTTTTTTGGGAATGGATATTTGAAACCCCTTGGCAGACAATTCATTGCCGGACCTGACAACAGTTCATGTGGTTCAGAAGAAAGAATGAGCCGGAACCACTCAGTTTCAGCCGTCATTGCCGGATCTGATGCCCAGTTCCTTAAGCTGTTCGGGCGACAGGGTGGAAGGGGAATCGATCATCAGGTCCCTTCCCGAATTGTTTTTGGGGAACGCAATAACATCCCTTATGGTGCCGCATCCGGCAAAAACCGCAACCCACCGGTCAAAACCGAAAGCGACCCCGGCATGAGGAGGAGCGCCATACCGGAATGCATCCATCAGAAAACCAAACTGTTTCCGGGCCTGGTCTTCTGTAAATCCCAGGGTGTCGAACATCTTTTTCTGAAGCTTCTCATCATGGATACGTACGGAGCCTCCGCCTATCTCGACCCCGTTGATAACCATATCGTAGGCATTTGCGCGCACATTAATCGGATCGGTATCCAAAAGGGAGATGTCTTCTCTCCTTGGGGATGTAAAAGGATGATGCTTTGCATAAAGCCGCCCGGTTTCCTCGTCCCATTCAAACAAGGGGAAATCGATCACCCAGAGGGGCGCATAATCGTCTTCCCCCGTAAGGCCAAGCTGCCTGCTCATTTCAAGCCTGAGCTCCGACAAAGCCTCCTGGGTGGCGATTCGGTCGCCGGCCAGTATGAGCAGAAGATCTCCGGGCCGGGCATCGAATGATTCAAGCCATTTCCTGACAATATTCTCATCATAGAATTTATCGACCGGCGATTTGACTGTTCCGTCATCGTTATATTTCACATACACCAGTCCCCTGGCGCCTATCTGCGGCTTCTTTACAAATTCCGTAAGCCAGTCTATCTGCTTGCGAGACCATGAGGCACAGTTTTCGGCACAAATGCCCCCGATATATTGGGCGTTGTCAAATACAGGGAAATTATGGCCTTTGGCGACCCCGGTAATCTCGACCAGCTCCATCCTGAACCTGATATCCGGCTTATCGGTGCCGTAACGGTTCATCGCCTCATCGAAGCTTAGCCGGGGAAAAGGGCCTTCGAATGTCAGCCCTTTAACTTCATTGAAAAGATGTTTGGCCAGTCCCTCGAAAGTTTCCAGGACATCCTCCTGGCCGGCAAACGACATTTCACAATCAATCTGGGTAAATTCCGGCTGGCGGTCTGCCCTGAGATCCTCGTCCCTGAAACACTTGACTATCTGGAAGTATCTATCATATCCGGCAACCATAAGAAGCTGCTTGAAAATCTGGGGAGACTGGGGTAATGCGTAAAACTCGCCGGGATTCATCCGCGATGGCACGACAAAATCCCTGGCCCCCTCAGGAGTGGATTTGATCATCACGGGCGTCTCGATCTCCAGAAAGCCCTTGCTGTCAAGATAATTTCTTGTTTCAGAGGCCATGCGGTGACGTAATTCGAGGTTTTTCCTCATCGGGTTCCTCCTCAGATCAAGGTACCTGAATTTCATCCGCAGCTCCTCTCCGCCGTCGGTCTCGTCTTCTATGGTGAAGGGAGGCAGGGCCGATGCATTCAGAACCTTCAGGGATCGGGCCTCTATCTCAATGGAGCCGGTTGCCAGCCGGGGGTTTTTATTTGATCTTTCCCTGACGATTCCGGTGACCTGTATAACAAATTCGCGCCCCAGTTTCCTGGCTTCCATACACAGGCTGCTGTTTGTTTCAAGGTCAAAAACGAGCTGTGTGATGCCATAACGGTCGCGCAGATCTATGAAGGTCATGCCGCCAAGATCGCGCGAACGCTGCACCCATCCGCTGAGTGTCACTTCCTGGTCAATATTTTGAAGGCTGAGTTCGCCGCAAGTATGTGTCCTGTACATTTTCGATTCTGGTTTTTTGCTAAATTAAGAATAATTTTACATTTGTTCGCGAACTGCGGCATACCTCATAATTGACTGAAATGGACGCACCCCTTTTTTCAGACGCTTTCTTTATGAGAGAAGCTCTCAAGGAAGCCGAAAAGGCCCTCGAAAAGGACGAGATCCCTGTCGGGGCGGTGATAGTATGCAATAACATTATCGTTGCACGCGCACACAACCTTACCGAAACCCTGAATGATGTGACGGCCCACGCCGAAATGCAGGCATTCACGGCGGCAGCCAACAGCCTGGGAGGCAAATATCTTGATGAATGCACACTGTACGTGACCCTGGAACCATGCATGATGTGTGCGGGGGCTGCTTTCTGGACCAGGATCGGAAGGATAGTATGGGCTGCGGCAGATGATAAAAGGGGATTCACCCTTTCGGGGGAAAGGGTCCTTCATCCCCGGACCAGGACTGCCACGGGGATCCTTGAAAACGAATGCTCAGTTATCCTTAAAGAGTTTTTCAGGGCCAAAAGAAAAACCGGCGGAAACAATTTCCCGCCGGCGCA
>SKQJ01000245.1 GCA_007119075.1 Bacteroidales bacterium
CCCGATCATGAAGTGCTGGTAAGGGTTAAATATTCTGCAATAAATTACAAGGATGCACTTTCTGCCTATGGCAATAAAGGGGTAACCAGAAAGTATCCGTTTACCCCGGGCATCGATGCTGCAGGAATAGTCGAAGAAAGCCGATCTTCTCCCTACAGCAGGGGCGACAAGGTCATATGCGGAGGCTATGATCTGGGAATGAACACTCCCGGCGGATTTGGCGAATATATCAGGGTCCCTGCATCCTGGCTGGTTCCGTTGCCGGAATGGATGAGCCTCAGGGAAAGCATGGTAATCGGGGGAAGAGGCTTTACCGCCGGTCTGTCGGTTATGAACCTGGTCGGGCAGGGAGTTAAAAAGGAAGACGGCCCCATACTGGTCACCGGTGCTGCAGGCGGTGTAGGAAGCTGGTCGGTTCTGATACTCAAAAAGCTTGGATATACTGTAATTGCAGGCACTTCCAATATAGAGGATTCATCAGGCTTTATCGGCCGACTTGGAGTGGACAGCCATGTGGACAAGGAGGTACTGGATGACAGATCCGGAAAAGCTCTTTTGAAATGGAAATGGGCAGGCGCAATTGAAAATGTGGGAGGCAATGTATTGTCCACTGCCCTCAGGGCATGCAAGCCCGGTGGCACCGTAACCAGCTGCGGGAACATTTTTTCGGGCGAGCTGAATATGACGGTATATCCCTTTATACTGAATGCCGTAAAGTTAATCGGCATCTCTTCACAGATAACTCCTCTTCCTGTGCGGATCAAGGTATGGAAAAAGTTCAGGGATGAATACAGGATAGAGCTTCCTGATATTGTTAGGGAAATAAGCCTTGATGAATTGCCCGATGCTCTTGAAGTGACTTTTAGCAAAAAAAACAGGGGCCAGGTTGTTTTAAAACATAATTGACAGGAACGACCATGTAACAATTTGTGAATTAGCACTTATTGAAATTTTCACAATATCCCGAAAGAAGCGATTCCGGTGTTGGAAAGGTTTTCAAAAAATCATGTCGTCGCAGGCCTGTGCCTGAAGAGTTTTAATCGTGCCTGTCAGGAATTTTAAGCAGACTCAAAGTTTGTATCAGAAATTCCAAGTTTTTTGGCAAGCTGCTGCAGTATGGGGACCTGACCCTTTAAAATTTTGCGTCTTGCGTGATCCAATGAAAACCAGGCGGCCTTATCAACCTCGGGTATCTCTTTCTTTTTTCCCGATCGGGGCGGCCATTCTATTTCAATCGTATTGCTTTTAATAGCTGAAGCATCTGGTTCTGCTTCTACAGCCCATGTATAAACGATCTTCCCGCCCGGCTGCTTTACCGGATCCATCCCGGCAAACTCTCCTGAGATATCCTGGCCGGTTTCCTCCTTAAATTCCCTTATTGCCGCCTTCAGGGGATCTTCGCCTTCTTCAAATTCTCCCTTGGGAACTGACCAGGCGTTCATGTCTTTGTTTGCCCAGAAAGGGCCTCCGGGATGGACCAGAAAGACTTCATATTCATTTCCGGTCTTCCTGTAAGCCAGTATACCGGCGCTTTTTTTAGCCATATATTTTTTTATCGGAGTTTAATCAGGTAACCTCATTATTTCCCCTGCTGTCAGCCGGAAGCAACTCATCAAGCTTGGAGCATACTGACAAAAGAAGCCCTGCATCCTTGTCCCCCAATGCTTCAAACCTTTCCATGATCCGAGAATACACTGCACTTTGGCAATCATAACCAATAGCAACAAGAAGTCTTTTAACCGAACTGCGAAGATGTGTTATTTTTTCCCCGGAAGGGTCTTTTGCATGAAAACCGTCAGGCACCTGTCCGCCAATGCTGTGTCTCATCAGCTCCCAGGCATAGATCATGACGCTCTGGGAGAGGTTGAGCGACGGATAACCTGTCTTCATGGGAACTCCGGTAAAAATGTGGCATAACCCGAGTTCCTCATTGGTGAGCCCCGATTCTTCCCTGCCAAAAACAATGGCAACATTCTCAAGCAATCCGGCCTTTCTTTGAATAAGCCGGGGTATTTCGGTGCAAGGGTAATAGTCGGCATGCGTTCGTCGCCTTTTTGCGGTAGTGCCTATTACCAGGTCAGCATCTATCAGAGCTGATCCAAGCGTGTCGAACACCTTAATGTTATCCATTATATCGGACGATCCATGGGCTACCCACCTGGCCCGGGGTTCGAGATGGGCTTTTGAATTGACGACCATAAGCCTGTCGAAACCCATAGTCTTCAACGCCCTGGCGGAGGCGCCTACATTTTCCGCGACAGCGGGCTCAACCAGGATAAATGAAATATTCATGCCGGGAAATATCTGGAGTTTTAAATTTGCTTGCTCAGCGCCCCTGAATTGAAGTCCGGGCCACTGAATATCAGAATTCTATATTAGCCCTGAAAGCACTGGCACTGCTGTTCAGATTACGCCCTTCGAACTCAAATTTTCCCGCATCTCCGGCCTTCCGGGTTAACCTGATCACCTCGCCCGGCATTGTTTCCTTCATAAGATTCAGGGAAAGCTTTCGCGGAAA
>SKQJ01000175.1 GCA_007119075.1 Bacteroidales bacterium
AGATTGTCCAGTCCCAGGTGCCCCGCGATGCGGCCGGCTCCCTGGGAAATTTCTTCCTGTACTCCGCCGTCGGAAATAAAAGTAAATACATTGTGGGACATCCACTGGCCGAAACGGGCTGAAAGGAATTTCGCAGCAATTGCGGCTCCCACAGCCATAGCATGCCCCTGTCCCAGAGGTCCGGAGGTATTTTCAACGCCCCGCTTCAAATCTCTTTCCGGATGGCCGGGAGTCGGGCTGCTCCATTGCCGGAACTCCCTGAGGTCATCAAGGCTGAACTGGCCGGTCAGGCACAGTATGGAATAAAGCATCGGCGACATATGGCCAGGATCAAGGAAGAACCTGTCCCGTGAAAAAAATTCCATATCGTCGGGATCGAAATTAAGAAACTCGGAATAGAGTATATTTATAAAATCGGCCCCTCCCATTGCACCGCCCGGGTGTCCTGATTTTGCCTTTTCCACCATTGCCGCGGAAAGTATCCTGATATTGTCGGCTGCTTTTTCTGTCAGTTCTTTTTTCATAGTAACAATATTTAATGGTCCCGATTTTTGTTCTTGTATCATGAATAAGTTTGTAAAAATAACTTTTTACCCCGTTTTACAAACCCGTTTGCCTGTTTTTTTGCGGTAATTCTTTATTATGAGTCTTTTATATATGGGCGCTATTTATCATGAGAATGTAATTTTCACGGCATAATAAAGTAATTTTGCCCACCGTTAAACTATGTAATCGAAAACATATGGCTTTAAAATGCGGGATTATCGGGCTGACAAATTCAGGCAAGACAACACTGTTCAACTGCATGTCCAACACCCGGGCCGAATCCTCAGCAGCAGCATTCAGCGCAGCAAAAACCAATATGGGCATGGTACAGGTTCCCGACAACCGCTTGTATGAGCTTGCCAAAAGGCAGCCTACCCGGAAGATTGTGCATGCCACGGTTGAGTTTGCCGATATTCCCGGGCTGGCAAAGGGATCACAGGCCGCAACCGGCACCGGCAATAAATTTCTTGCCGATATCAGGAATACCGATGCGCTGATCCATGTGCTGCGCTGCTTTGAAAATGAGGCTGTCCCCCATGTCGATGGCCGGATAGATCCGGTAGGGGATATGGAATCAGTCGAGCTTGAGCTGCAGGTAAAAGATCTTGAGTCGGTTGAGAAAAAAATAATAAAAACAGAAAAACTGGCAAAGGTTGGAGACAAGGCTGCACGCCTGACACTGGAAATCCTTAACAAATACAGGCATCACCTGGAATCGTTCATGCCGGTTCGTTCGCTTGAAACCGATGAGCAGGAGAGACAGCAGGTGGAAGATCTGATGTTGCTCTCGGCCAAACCGGTGATTTACGTTTGCAATGTTGACGGAGAATATGCCGGTGGCGGCAATGAATATTCCGACCGGGTGCAGAAAGCCCTTGAAGGACAGGATGCCGAAGTTCTGATACTGGCGGCCCAGGTCGAAGCCGAAATAGCAGAGCTTGAGGACCAGGATGACCGGAAGGATTTCCTTGAGGACGCGGGCCTCTCCGAGCCCGGCGTAAACAGGCTGATACGCTCGGCCTACAAGCTCTTGCATCTGGATACCTTTTTTACGGTAGGGCCAAAGGAGATCAGGGCCTGGACGATTACCAGGGGAACGGCCGCACCCGGTGCAGCAGGAGTAATCCATAGCGACCTGGAGAAAGGGTTTATCAGGGCGGAGGTCATCAAATACGATGATTTTATCGCCCTCGGCTCGGAATCCGCCTGTCGCGACAGGGGAAAGCTTTCAGTCGAGGGAAAAAATTACGTGGTAAAGGACGGGGACCTGTTGAATATCAGGTTCAATGTTTAGTGAAATCTCTCGCGCCCGATGGTTTCTTAAAGATCCGTCAGGCCAGCCTGTTTGGTATAAATTTTTCTGATATAATAAAAATTTCCTTTACAGGAATTCGATATGCCGGATATTAATTTTAACAGGTATCTTTTTGTTTTCCTTTTCTGGTTTGCAGCATTCAATTCGGCTGTCTCCCAGGAAAGATTTGAAAATGATACCTCCGCTGCTTTTAAATATATCCGGGAAAGGGGAGAGGTCTTTTTCAGTTTCGAAGCCGCTCCTTCCGAAGTCCGCCGGATGAGCCGCATAATTTCGATCGACAATTACAGGGATGGCATGGCCCGGGCATATGCCTGCAGTGCGGGGTTCGAAGCCTTCCTGGCAGAGTCCCTTGAATTTACCGTATACAGTCCGCCGGGAGAATGGCACAGGGAAAAGCCTTCCGTAAAAGGGACGTGGGACTATTATCCGTCCTATTCCGAATATGCCGGCATGATGAGATCCTGGGCCGAAGAATATCCCCATATCTGTGAATACTTCGATGCCGGTGATACTGCAGAAGGAAGGAAAATACTTTTTTTGCGGATAACCGGAGATAAACCCGCCGGCCAGCCTAAATCCCGGTTTATGTATTCTTCTACCATGCACGGGGATGAAACAACGGGTTTTGTCCTTATGCTCAGGCTGATAGAATACCTTCTGGAGAGCTACCCGGCCGATCCTCAGGTTGAGCGGCTGATGGATAACCTGGAGATATGGATCAACCCGCTTGCCAATCCTGACGGAAGCTATTTTGGCGGCGACGGGAACGATATCGTCTCTCCCAAAAGATTCAATGCCAATAACGTCGATCTAAACCGGGATTTCCCGGAAGCGGGACATCCGGAACCGCCTGCTGGCGGCCGTGAGGCAGAAACCATTGCCATGATCGAGCTGATGGGATCAGGGCAGTTCATACTGTCGGCCAACATCCATGACGGAGCGGAAGTAATGAATTATCCCTGGGATTTCAGGGAGGAAAGGCATGCAGACGACCGCTGGTTTGAATACATATGCAGGGAATATGCCGATACGGCACAGCAAAACAGTCCGCCGAACTACATGACCTTCCTGGGCGGGGTCACCAACGGGTACGACTGGTATTCGATTTCCGGGGGAAGACAGGACTATGTAACCTGGTATGCCCGGGGCAGGGAGATTACCATGGAAATAAGCGATATAAAACATCCCCCGCCCGGTATGCTTCCCGATTACTGGGAATATAACCGGCGATCGCTCCTGAATTATATGGAACAGGCCATGTTCGGGGTCAGGGGGCAGGTAACCGATATGGCTACAGGGGAGCCGGTCAGGGCAAGAGTGGAGATGCTTTCGCACGATGCTGTTTATTCCCGCGTTTATTCCGATCCTTCCACCGGCTGGTATTTCAGGCTTATTGAACAGGGATTCCATGATCTGCTGTTTTCGGCCGACGGGTATATAAGCGACACAGTGAGCGTACAGGTCCGGAACCGGGAGACGGAAAGAATCGATGTGAGCCTGGTTCCCGGGTATACCCTGTCGCCCGGGCCGGAGGACGGAGATGACAGAAGTCACCGGATCCGTTATTCCCCCGAAAGGGAAGAAATCATTGTTTCAATGAACATTGAGTTGCCCTCTTCTGTAAGTATTTTTCTGTACGACAGTTCCGGGAGGAAAATACGGGTGCTTCACGGCGGAATGGTCCGGGAGGGATATGCCCGGCTCAGCTTCGGCACCCAGGGCCTTAAGCCCGGCATTTACATAATTGTCGTGGATTGCGGCCGGAATGTGGTGAGCCGCAAAATACTTATCCCGGGATAGAGTTTTATAAATGATAAATAGTTTTGATGTAAAACAGAGCAAAAGCCTTTAAGCTATGGTAACTGGATTTGATAAGTTGATTGTTCCCCGTATTGTATTGGTGGCGGTTTTTTTGCTGGCGGGAACCCTGGCAGGAAAACCTGCAGAAAGCGAGAGCGTTACCGATCGAAAGCCCGATCTTGTTGTCGGCATTGTAGTGGAAAAAATGAGATACGATTACCTGACCAGGTTGTGGGACAAATTTGGCGACAATGGTTTCAAAAGGCTTGTCGCCGAAGGCAGCTCATTCAATAACGCAAGGTTCGACTATCTCGTAAACCAGTCCTCCGCCGGTTATGCGACGATTTTTACCGGGTCGAACCCCTCATCTCACGGCGTGATAGCCGACAGCTGGTATAACCGGCTGGGAGGCAACCTTCAGTCGAGCGTTTACGACGGAACCGTAACGGCCATCGGCGGTTCTTTCCAGAATGGCAGAAGATCTCCGGCCGCGATGCTTGCAGCCACTGTCGGCGATGAGCTGAGAATGTCAAGCGATTTCAGGTCAAGGGTATTCACAGTGTCTCTCAATGATGCCTCCGCCGTCCTTTCCGGGGGATTTTCTGCGAATGCCGCCTGGTGGTTCGATCCCGTACACGGGGACTGGATGACCAGCAGCTATTACATTGACTCCCTTCCCCGGTGGGTCAGGGAATTCAATTCCAGGTCACTGGCCGATGTCTACCTGGACAGGACTTGGGAGCCGGTGGCGGGGCATTTCTCATATTTCAGCAAAAATCCCGTTGCCGGGGATAATCCTTTCAAATACAATCTTAAAAGAATAAACCGCAGATCGGACGATTATTCAATCATTAAAGCAACTCCTTTCGGCAATACCTTCACCAAGGATTTTGCATTGTCTCTCATCCACAACGAAAGGATCGGAAAGAACGGGCACACCGATATGCTGGTGATAGGGTTTTCGGCAACCGCTCATATAGATGACCACTACGGTACTTTCTCAAAGGAACTGCAGGATGCCTATCTGCGTCTGGACCAGGATATTGCCCATCTTCTGGAGTTTTTGAATGCCACCTACGGCAAATCCAACGTACTGGTGTTTCTGACATCCGATCAGGCTGTCGCCTATCCTGCTTCCTATAGCAATTCGGCCCGCATTCCCGGCGGAACGTTCAGTCCCGCCCAGGCAATGTCGCTGTTGCGAAGCTACCTGAATATTACGTTCGGGCCGGCCGAATGGGTGAGCGCATACAATGCCGGGATGCTTTATCTTAACCATTCCCAGATCGAAAGCAGGAATATTCCCATATCGGATGTCCAGTATGCTTCCTCCCGGTTTCTCAACCAGGTTTCCGGAGTGGCAGGCAGTGTCACCGAGGATGTGTTCCGCAGGAATTTTTTTTCCGACGGGATACCGGCTAAAATCCAGGCCGGCTTTCATCCCAGGCGGTCGGGCGATGTAATGATCTACCTCCAGCAGGGATGGCATGAAAGAGGGATTGCGGGCGACAGGCTTACACTGACTTCATACGATCAACACGTTCCGCTGGTCTTTTACGGCTGGAACATTGAAAACGGTGTTTTCAGAAGGCAAGTCAGTCCCGCCGATATTGCCCCCACCATATCGATGATGCTTGACATTCCCTTCCCGCAGTTCACTACAGGCAAACCCATACCGGAGCTGTTAAGGTAGCTGCAGCATTACCAAAAAAAAGGCCTTTCTGCCGGAAGGGGCAAAAAGGCCATAATAAAGATGGTGCTGTTGCTCAGGCCGGGTTACCAGCCCGGGATGAAGTTGATCCCGAGTATGCCGCCCTGGATACCTTCCCTGTGGAAGGGGAATGCATAGTAAGGCTCGATTATCATGGCCCCGAAAAGGTTGACCCTCATAGACAGACCGGTGCTGAATACCGGGAACCTTACGTCATCAGACATATCGCTCCTGTTCAGGGTAGGCCTTGTGTCGGAGGTCCAGACCACTCCGGCATCCAAAAACAGTGCAAGCTCGGAGAACAGGAAACCCGAAGGGATCACTGCCAGCTGCTCGGGCCCGGTAAAAGGAAGCCTAATTTCGAAGTTTGCCATAGCCAGCCTGGTCCCCACAAGCTGGTTTATAGAGAAGTCGGGGTTCTGCAGCGACTGCATCTGGTAAAACTGGTTTGAGCCGTATCCTCTTATAAATCCCGGATAACCCAGGAACATGGGATAAAACAGATTGTTCTGGGCGGTGGGGCCGTAACGCCCGCTATGATAAAACCTGTATGCAAAGCTCAAGGGGTTTTGAAAATGGTATCGCCTGTAATCGGCCAGCACCTGGTAAAATTCGAGACGGCCGAAATACTTGCTTCCCTGCAGCCGGTATCTCTGCCCCCTCATGGGCGAGGCCATTCCGAAATAGGAATTGTCGCCCACATATGCCAGGCGTGTGCTTGCAAGGTTGAAACCATCGGGCGAATCCAGGTTCCGGTCAATCGAATGCCCTGCCGGCATTCCAAATTCATTGTAATAATTATTGAACCTGTCTATTCGGTAATAATACCGTGCCACCGAGGCTCCCCCCTCAAGACGCCGGGACATTGAAAAGGGATAATAGGCGAAAAGCGATGCCTGGTCCTCAAATGTCCTGATGTTTACAAGGGCATAGTTTATAAGGTTGCCTTCGCGTTCAAGCTGAAGGAAGGCCGACCGGTACGGGATATGGGATAGGGAAGCGCCCCATTTTATCCTGCGTTTCTGGTTCAGATAGGTCCCCATCCCTCCGAAATCATATATTTCACCGTTAACGGCAAGCGCTCCGTAAAGCGTGTTGTCGCCGAGTATATCGCTGAAGAGCATTTCCACTCCGCCGGCCATGCCGGTGCCGTAATAGGAGCTTACCGCCATTCCTACGCCCGTATTCCCAATGTAGTCAAGCTGGAACTGCGGCCTGTACCTTTCGGCAGCAAAGCTCTCGGCCGGATACCTGATATAATTATTGTTATCGGCGATGTTCCTGTCGACTATATTAACGGCAACTCGCTGGAAGGGCGGCAGCTGGGCCGCAAGCATATCGATCTTGCCCGGGTCAACAGGTTCCTCGGTAAATTCTTCAGGCATAGCCGCATAAACAACATACTGGCCCTTATTGTAGTATGAATAGGCTATCATTCCGGTTTCCCTTGCGATGCTGATCGCAGGCGAAAGGGAAGTAATGCCGCTTATGCCTACCGGGTAGTTGGTTGCACGGAAAACCTCGCCGCTTTCTTTCTCGTACCGGTAAAGATTCCTGAACCCGTCGCTGTCGGACAAGAAATAGATCGATTCTCCGTCAGCCGAGAATTCGGGGTTTACGTTGTCGGCGCCCTTAAATATCGGCAATATGGTTGTTTGGTTGTCGTTATGGGTATCCATCAATCCCAGGTTCATCCTGTAGCTGATGTTGCCCGATTCGTCTCCAGGCTGTGGCCGGTCGGTGGCGAAAGCTATATAACGGCCGTCGGGCGACCACGTGGGATGGACATACGAATACCAGTCATCTGTCAGGTTGGTAACCTCTCCGGAATCCAGTTCGTAAAGAAACAGGTTGTTGATCCCCCCTACAAGCCCGGTCATCACCAGGTGTTTGCCGTCGGGCGACCAGGACGGGTTATTGAGGAACGGCACTCCCGGCACATTGATTTCCCGGGTTCGCCGGGGTCTCCTCATGTCGGCAATAAGGATATGGCTTTCCCCTTTTGTAACCCCGACATATGCAAAATAGCGGCTGTCGGGCGACCAGGTGCCCATCGACTCGAGAAAATTATAACCATCTATGTCGGTGTTGCGGTTTGAGCTTGTCAGTGACCTGAGTATTTCACCATCTTCGGTCCTCGCAATGAAAAGATCGAGGGTGAATACATTCTTTTCCGAAAAAAACGCCACATAATCCCCGTTTGGGCTTATCGAGGGCGACACATTCATCCTTCCTGCTGTTTCCTCGAACAGGATCTTGTTGCCCCTTATCAGGGTGTCGGTATTTGCAAGAAGGTCGCTGTAATGCATCCTGAAAGAGCTCTGCCACAGGTCTGAAAGGGTGTTGGCCCTTACTTCCAGCACATTTTCAATGCCCCTTTCATAACCGAATTTGGCGGTCTCAAGAAAAAGCGGGTTGATTATGGTATCTCCCCATGTCCTTGCCACGAAAGCCCAGAAAGAATGGCCCCAGCGGTAGGGGAAGTATTTATAGGAGGTGGTCAGATCCCTCAGGGTGGGGAAATCGTTGTGCTTGATTGCATCCCTCATCCACATGGCCGTATGCGGATCCTTGCTGCCGATTGACATGTACTCGGCCATACCTTCGACGAACCATAGCGGCAGGTTCCTTATGGAATACATGTTCAGGGTGTCTCCCCTCAGAAGCTGGTTGAACTGGAATGCGTGAACAAGTTCGTGACCGAGCACATGGTCGGTCTGTGCATGAGTTTCAAGCACCGGCATTACCACTCTGTTTTTAAGCGATTCGGTAACACCCCCCGTTCCAATGCCTATCATGCTGCTTACAGCGGTAGTCTGCTGGAAATCGGGATGATTTTCATAAATAAGAAGAGGGTTCTGCTTTTTAATGGTGTCATTCAGCGCCCTTGCATGGCGGTAATACCATTTTTCGCTGAGATTGGCAATATGCTGCAGCACGGAATCATCTTCAAAATAATGATATATCTGGAAGTTAGGCGTTGAAAAAACCTTGAAGTCAAATGTTTTATAACCGGGCTTTGTGCGGCCGAAACCCTGGCTCTGAGCCAGGGTGTTCAGGGAAAGGAGAAAGAGTATTGCTGCCAGGAAAAATCCGGGGAGAAAAGCTTTCCCTCTGCCCTTAACCAAATTCTTTATATTATTCATCAGTCGGTGATATGTTGATTTATAGTAAAGTCTGCAAAATAAATGAAGATATGACATCCCTTTTTCTATTACCAAAATATATGCCAATTAAACAAACGGAAACGGGCCATTGTTTATTTGAGAGGATTGCATTCTGCCAGATATATTATGCAGGGTGATGAGACGGGCCCTTCGTGCTCTTCGCCCTGTCCCGGTGGCCGTGACAGACATGAAGATCGTGCAGGGAGGAAGCCTCAAAAGCTATTTTTCTTTAAATTCTATTTCCCTTCCGGTTGCCTCGAGCCTGATTATGTGATATGGCTGGGTAAGGGCAGTGGTTACCATATCCTCCGGTCCGGGAGAACGGCTTTTAACGATTGCCAGGATTCTGTCGTCACAGGCTCTCAGCTCGTCGATCTCAATACTGTACCCGCCGGTCGGCCGGGTTCCCATAAACACTCCGAGAACGATATCGGAGGCGAAGTCTATCACAGGGACATCAGGTGCGGGGGTGATGAATTTGTGGACTTTTTCCCAGAGTCTTTCCCATTCCTTCTGTGAAGTGACTATGACATATTTTTTTTCTTCTATGCCGCTGTATTGTCCCCTGGCCAGCGTGGCAAATTCGGTCTGTTCTGTCATTTCATTACCGGTTGAACCCCCCGAAGCTCTTCCCGGACCGCATGAAGATATGAGCAAAATGCAGCATAGGGCTATGCAGATATTAAGGAAACCATTATTCCACATCGAAGGTTTCCCCGCTTTTAAGAAGGTCGTCAACACATTTGATTTTAGAGGTTTCCCTGACTGATTCTATCTGGACCTCAACCATGTCATCGTATGTTTCAAATTCTGCCGACCTTATTACACCCAGGGCAACCGGCAGATCAGGGGGACCCATCTTCCCGAGCATCCGGTGGACACCCGGGTTTTTCTCATACTGGTCGTGGACAAGTATGTCGTCAATTGTGACTCCGTTCAGCCCGACCACTACCCCCTGCAGCTTGGTGCCCTTAAGCTGTATGCCTTTTTCGTTGTTTTTTCCGTAGAGCATCGGTTCGCCATGCTTCAGGTTGAGCTGGTAATCGTCCCTTACCTCCCTGTCGGTTACCTGCCGGTGGGTTTTATCGGCAAAAATTATACAGTTCTGCAGTATTTCGACAACCGAGGTGCCATCGTGCTTTGCAGCCTCGTGCATTACCGAAGTCATCATTTTGATATCCGTATCGATTACCCGGGCGAAAAAGGTGCCCTGGGCTCCCATTACCAGTCC
>SKQJ01000400.1 GCA_007119075.1 Bacteroidales bacterium
TTCATGCGGCCGGATTTCTGGACGTTCATGAAATTGACGAAGATGCCCTGGGCGGTTTCCGGTCTCAGGTATATGATACTGGCATCTTCGCTCACCGACCCCAGCCGGGTATCGAACATAAGGTTGAATTGCCTTACATCGGTCCAGTTGCGGGATCCGGATACCGGATCGTTAATTTCGCAATCGATTATTATCTGCCTTATTTCCTGAAGATCGCTGTCTTCAGATGCCTTCACAAAGCGGGTCCTGACAGAATCAATGCGTTGGCTCAATTCGAGCACCCTGGAATTTGTTTCCCGGAACAATGGCTCATTGAAATTTTCACCAAAGCGTCGGGCGGCCTTTTCCACTTCCTTGTTTATTTTATCCTCGAGCTTTTCAATGAACTCTTCGATCAGCACATCGGCCCTGTATCGTTTTTTGGAGTCCTTATTGTCTATCAGAGGGTCATTGAAGGCATCTACATGGCCCGATGCCTTCCATACGGTGGGATGCATGAATATCGCCGAATCGAGTCCGACGATATTGTCGTTCAGAAGCACCATAGCGTCCCACCAGTATTTTTTAATGTTGTTCTTCAGTTCCACGCCATACTGTCCGTAGTCGTAAACCGCGCTTAATCCGTCGTATATGTCGGATGACTGGAATATGAATCCGTATTCCTTGCAATGGGCTGTCAGTTTCTTGAAAATATCTTCCTGGTTCATTATGTCAGTTTGTCTTTTATGTATTTATCCGGTTGCAGCAATCAGGCGGGCCAGGGCATCTGAAGAGCCTGTTGTAAAATTTACTGCCATTTTCGATAACCCGACAAAAATAAATTAAAATGTTTACTTATTGTTACATTTGCTCAGCAAAGCACACACAGCATGTTAAACTTGCGGGAACATTTCAAGCTGACGGCAATCTATACTTTTTTTGCAGCGTTCCCTGCCCTGCTTCAGCTTGTAGTGTACCCGGTGATTGAAGGCGAGGCCCGGCTGGGTGCCGTCGATTTTGGCCACCTTGCCATTACGGAGGCCATTATCTCGGTCGTCTTTATATTCTGCACCTTCGGAACGGGTAGCGGTCTTTACCGGTTTTATTACGACTACAGGGATGATACCCGGCGGTATAATAAACTTGTATCCACAGTACTGAACGGAATACTCGGCCGGGGCATTCTTCTACTCGGACTGGTGTTTCTTTTTGCGCCCTGGATAGGCGGACTTTTTGCCGAACCGGCACTTCAGGATTTCGGGCAATACGGCCCCGCGCTTGTACTGGCCGGCATGAACCGGTCGATCGTTACGGTTTTGCTCGGGCTTTTCCGGAACGAGAAGAGGCTCGGAATGTTCGTGGCAGTCAGCCTGGCCTCGGGAATTTTCAGATCGGCATTCCAGGTCACCGGGGTTTTATTCTATGATCTTTCCTTCCTTGGTTATGTCTACGGAACGGCTGCCGGAAGCTCGCTGGTTGCTGTCGTTCTGGTTGCATACCTGGTATACCGGTGCGGATTTCATTACAGCAAGGGCGTCCTCCGGGAGCTGTTTCCCTTTGCGCGCCCGTTGTTTTTTTCGGATCTGATCGTCTGGGGACTGCTGTTTGCCGACAGGTTCTTTTTGCTTGGCGACCCTTCCCAACTCGGGATCTACGATAATGCAATGAAATTTGCCATCGGGATCCAGCTTGTGATCCAGGGACTGACAAACGCGATTCAGCCTGAGATATTCAATTACCTTAAGGCAGGCCTGAAGGAAAAAACCTCTGAGATCAAATCGCTTTGCAACATCTTCATGGCCGAGTCGGTCGGCATCGTTATCCTGGCAATCATTCCAGTGATGCTTTTCATCACCTTTTTTTATGAGACAGAGCTCAGGATGTCGGCCGGACTGGTGCCGATCCTCTTTGCCAGGTTCATACTCACCGCCCAGTATAAGGTATTTG
The DNA here is from genome assembly GCA_007119075.1 of Bacteroidales bacterium. Classification (GTDB taxonomy): domain Bacteria; phylum Bacteroidota; class Bacteroidia; order Bacteroidales; family PUMT01; genus PXAP01. Next base: position 1,927 of record SKQJ01000400.1, read on the forward strand.
CTTTCCCGCTCATGTATGCCAAAAAAACCAGGCTGTTTCTCTATATAAATTCCGGGTCGCTGGCAGTGAACATAGGCCTTAACTGGTGGCTCACCCCTGTTTTCGGATTTTATGGGGCCATAACAGCTTTCTTTGCCGCATATTTTCTCCAGACGGTCCTGTTCAGCAAAATGCAGCAAAAGCACATGCCCATCAGCTGGAACATGAAAAAAATATTATATTTCCCATGGGCAATCGTAGCTGTTGCCATACTGCTCGAGGCGGTAAAACTGGTGTTCGGGGTTGATCCGTTTGTGACTGCCGCAGTTCTGGTTTTTTTCGCTTTCGCTGGAATTTTGATGCTCTACAGGAATGAACTGGCAGGATACCTGGCGAAATTACGTAAAACAGGGACCGAAGAATGATCAGGCAATTCCGCTATCAGCAAGGCTTTCATATAAAGATACCAGTACGGAGGCATCCTTTTCCCAGCTATATTTCTGCTCAACCCACCTGCGTGCCGGAAGTATGGTGACTTCCTTATTGTAGAGCTTAGTTATTTTGCCGGCAAGATCGGCGGCCGAGCCAGATTTGAAAA
>SKQJ01000352.1 GCA_007119075.1 Bacteroidales bacterium
ATGGCAGGCGTTGCCCTTGGTCCCGTAATGATGGGAATGCAGAAAAACGGTCCGGGCGGGATCCCTACGCGCCCTCTCGGCAAAACCGGTGAACAGGTATCCATAATCTCTATGGGCGGCTGGGATTCGGTTGCCGATAAAACGGACGATGAAAGTATCCGTATTATGCATGAAGCGCTGGAAAGGGGCATCAATTTCTGGGATAATTCCCAGGATTATCATAACGGGCGCGCTGAGGAAGTAATGGGTAAAGCGCTTGAGGGCGGTAGCCGGCGGGATAAAGTGTTTCTTATGACCAAAGTATGCGCCAGGGATTATGCCGGTGCAAAAATTCAGCTTGAGCAAAGCCTGAAGAGACTCAGAACAGACAGGCTGGACCTGTGGCAGTTTCACTCAATACAGTATGATGGCGATATGCAGCGGATATTTGATCCTGAAAACGGCGGACTTAAGGCAGCCATCGAAGCCAAAAAAGAAGGGAAGGTCAGATATATCGGGTTTACAGGTCACAGGCATCCCGACATCCATCTTGAGATGATGAACCAGGGATTTGAATGGGATGCGGTCCAGATGCCCCTGAATATTCTTGATGCCCATTACAACAGCTTTCAGAACAAGGTTCTTGCCGTGGCCAATGACCGCAATATGGGCACCATCGGAATGAAGTCGCTTGCCGCCCAGAATGCACGCATAGCCCGGGAACTGAATATAAGCCCGGAGCTATGCATCAGGTATTCCCTGTCGCTTCCGGTAAGCAGCCTTTGTGTCGGGTTCCAGACCAGGGAAGAGATGTTGCTCGATGCCGGGATCGCCGCCAATTTCAAGCCCCTTACCGAAGACGAGGTCAACAGTCTGCTCGACAGGTCAAGAGAACCGGCCAGCGATGGAGAGATCGAGCTCTACAAGAACCCGGCGGGCTATTTCGGTTGCGGATACCACCGGGGTGTCCTTGAGCGTGAAGATGCCCAGGGCTGACCCTGAATGTGACGGGGATGATTTTTTACAGGGCTCAGGGCTGATCCTTAAGGCTGATCCTTCCTGACTTTTTTCCGGTCTTTCCGGAATCCTTTTTTTGGGGCTCCCTTCCTTTTTGGATAATCAGATGTATAGCCTCTCGAAACCGTGTATTCAGGTCCCTGTCCGATATGGGGAGGGAGGGGCAATTTATGGACCTCGCTATCTATAAGCGTTTCGATATTTTTAAAGCTTCTTACATCCCTGCTGTTGATGAAAGTCAGGGCAACCCCGGTCATCTCGGCCCTTGCAGTACGTCCCACGCGGTGCACGTAGTCTTCCGCATCTGAAGGCACATCATAATTTATTACAAGGTCTATGCTTTCAATATCTATGCCCCTGGATACGATGTCGGTGGCTACAAGGATCTGAAACTTTCTGTTTTTGAAGTCATTGAGGACGGTAACACGTTCATGCTGTTCAAGGTCGGAATGAATTGCATTGCAGGAAAACCCTTGTGCCTTCAGCTGCCTGTAAAGCTGTTTCACGTTGAGTTTTGTGGCCGAGAACACAAGTATGCTTTTTAGCTCCGGTTTATCCCGGAGCAGATCCATTATCAGTGCCGGCTTCTGCTCGTCATGAACCAGGTAGGCTCCCTGCAGAACGCCTTCTGCCGGCTTTGCGATCGAGATATTTACCTCCTCCGGACTGGTCAGTATCTTTTTTGCCAGTTGCCTTATCTTGGGGGGCATGGTGGCGGAAAACATCAGTGTCTGACGTTTTTTAGGGAGTTTGGTGATAATCCTGATTATATCGTCATAAAATCCCATGTCCAGCATCCGGTCAGCTTCATCCAGCACCAGGGTGCGGAGGTTTTCGGCCCTGAGGTAATCCAGGTTGATAAGCGATATCAGGCGGCCTGGAGTCGCAATGATTATATTTACTCCCGAAGCTATGGCCGATTTTTGCTGGTCCCATACATCGCCGGCGCCTCCTCCGAAAACGGCTACCGTACTTACCGGGATAAAATAGGTAAAACCCTGTAAATGCTGATCGATTTGCATTGCAAGCTCCCTGGTGGGAACAATAACAAGCAGTTTGGTGCCCTCAAAATCATCCTCTTCTACTATCTTCTGGAGCACCGGCAGCAAAAAGGCTGCCGTTTTCCCGGTTCCGGTCTGAGCACATGCTATAAGATCCTTGTTTTCGAGTATAATCGGTATTGTGCTGACCTGAACGGGAGTGGGTTTTGTAAAACCCATTGCATCTATGCTTTCATCAATGTCAGGATGGAAATTAAAATCTTTAAAACTTATCATCTAATATTAAAAATATTGGTTTTGTAACAGATTGCCCGGAGGGTCATGCCATCCGGGAGATATTACTGGCGGAGTCCGGCTAAAGCCTTTAGGGATTCCTTTACAATACAAAGATATAAACTTATTTAATTGTATTTCAGGAGAACGCAACCGGGCAGGAAAAATTGCGCTGGCGGGTCAGCGGGGGCCAGGTATTTTAAAACGGAGGGGGTTCGTTGTCGAACCGGGGGCGGCTGCCGGTTTCAAATCCAGAGCTGAATTCTCCGGGGTCATTCATTTTGGATCCCAGTGTAATAGAAAGGTCGCCTTCGCCTATAGGCTTCAGCTCATCTTCAAATTCACTGAAATTGGCTGATTCGGGGTTGAACTTGAGCTTTACGTCACCCACCGGCCCGTTCCGGTGTTTTGAAATAATAATTTCAGCCACTCCGATATTGGAGTTTCCATCCTCATCTTCATAGAATCCGTAATATTCGGGTCTGTGGATAAACAGAACCATGTCTGCATCCTGTTCGATTGCTCCGGATTCCCTTAAGTCCGACAGCTGGGGACGTTTGGTTCCTCCGCGGGTTTCCACTGCCCGGTTTAGCTGTGACAATGCGATCACCGGGATATTAAGCTCCTTGGCAATAGCCTTGAGCGAACGGGATATTGTTGAAACCTCCTGTTCCCTGTTGCCACGGGTATCGGATGTTCCCGTCATTAACTGAAGATAATCGATCACTATCAGGCCGATATTGTGCTGCAGCTTGAGCCGCCGGGCTTTTGCCCTGAGCTCATATATAGAGATTGCCGGTGTGTCGTCAATGAAAATGGGTGCATCCACCAGGTTTTTGATCTTTATTTCAAGCTGCTCCCATTCAAAATCATGCAGTTTCCCGTTCCTGATCCTTTCCGAGGGAAGCTTGGTTTCGCTTACGATAAGCCGGTTGACAAGCTGAACCGACGACATCTCCAGTGAAAAAAATGCCACCGGACGGTTATGGTCGACCGCCATGTTTCTGGTCATTGAAAGAACAAATGCCGTTTTTCCCATTGAAGGACGGGCAGCTATGATCACAAGGTCGGAATTTTGCCAGCCGGATGTGATGCGGTCAATCCTGGTGAATCCGCTGGGAATTCCGCTGAGATTGTCTTCCCTCTTGCTCGCCTCCTCGATCTGGTGAATTGCCTCCTTTATCAGTACGTTTATCCTGACGGTTTCTTTTTTTATATTGCCTTCGGCTATATTGAAAAGTTCAGTTTCCGAAAAATCAAGGAGATCATCGACATCGCTGCTTTCATCATACGAGCGGTTCTGTATTTCGGTAGAAACCCTTATCAGCTCCCTCTGGATGAATTTTTGTGCAATTATCCTTGCGTGATATTCTATATGGGCAGCCGACGATACCCTTCCGGTAAGCTGGGTTATATAAAAGGCGCCTCCGACAGCATCCAGTTGCCTGGCTTTACGCAGTTCTTCGGTAACGGTCAATATGTCAATCGGTTTTTCTTCCTGCGACAGTTTCATTATGGCGGAGTAGATCTTCTGGTGGGGCTCCTTATAAAAACTTTCAGGTTTCAGCAGATCGAGCACTGCGATCAGTGCGTCTTTTTCAAGCATTATTGCTCCAAGTACGGTTTCTTCCAGTTCGATAGCCTGGGGAGGGATCTTGCCGTATTCTGGCGAAGGTGTTGCAGTTTTGTACTTAGTTCCAGAAGTTTTTTCCATTATTGCATGTATTTTGGGATGTCAAAGTTATAAAATAACCTTACCCGTGCAGGATTATTCCTCTTTCTTTTTGAACAATATTGCTGTTGAAAAAAAAAATAATTGTTCAAAACGATATAACCGGCTGAAAGCAATAACTTAGCGGAAAAAATGATTTGTTTTCCAAATGCCAAGATCAACCTGGGACTGCAGATAAAGAAAAAGCGCAGCGACAATTACCATGATATCGAAACGGTCTTTTATCCCCTGGAGCTTTCTGATATCCTCGAAGTGACCCCGTTTCCCGGAAAAGAAGGAGATTGCAGGTATTCAAATACCGGAATAACAATTGAATCGGAACCGGGAGATAATTTATGCATCAGGGCATGGAATGAGATAGCCGGTATAAGGGAAATGCCGGGAACATCCATTCATTTGCATAAGCTTATCCCTCCGGGGGCCGGCATGGGCGGCGGTTCATCCGATGCCGCCTTTACGCTGATGGCTCTCAACGATCTTTTTAATCTTGGGATATCCATGCGGGATCTTGAGAAAATGGCCGGACGTATCGGCAGTGACTGCCCTTTTTTCATACGCAACAGGCCGGTCCTTGCGACGGGAAGGGGCGAGATACTTGAACCCGCAGAAGTGGATCTTGCCGGCATAGATATTATGGTAATGCATCCGGGCATACCGGTCGGCAGCGGATGGGCCTATGCCAATGTCAGAATTGGCGATCACCCCTTTTCTGTTGCCGAAATTATCAGCAGGGATTTCGTGGAATGGCAGGACAGTCTCAAAAATGATTTTGAGCCGCTGGTTTTCAGTAATTACCCGGTTGTCAGGCATATAAAGGAAAGGATGCTGTCTATGGGGGCATTCTATTCCTCGATGACCGGTAGCGGATCGGCGGTTTTCGGCCTGTTTGATCAGGAACCTGACACCGGTCACATGAAGAAGTGTTTTCCCGGAATGTTCCTGTGGACAGGAAAGCTTTGAAAAAATATATATCCCGTCCCGGCTGCCAGGTCAGCCGAACCCCAGCTCGACCATAAGCTTACCCCTGGGCACTCTTTCTCCCTGTTTTATGTTAATGGCTTTTACTACTCCCTCAACCGGGCTCAGTATGATATTTTCCATCTTCATTGCTTCCAGTACCAGTATGCTGTCGCCTTTCTTCACGCATTGGCCCACGGATGCATCTATCCTTATAATTGTTCCGGGAATAAAGGAATAGATCTTGTTTTTTTCGGGTTTGGCATATGGCTTGCGGACCTGGTATTTTTTATTGAGGGTGGTTCTGTATTTTGTGCCGTCTATAATAAGTGATTTGCACCTTATTTTTTTCCCTTCACAGTCTAAATTGTTCATTTCCTTATTTATGAGTTTTTATTTGGCATCAGGGGACTGTGATCAGAAAGGAGGTATCCCGTGTTTCTTCTGAGGCAAAAAAACCGATTTGTTGCCCGATACTTCGATGGCATGAAGAAGAAGCTTCCTGGTCTCTTCAGGTTCGATCACAGAGTCGACATATCCGCGCGCCGCCGCAACATAGGGATTGGCAAATTTTTCCTTGTATTCTTTCACCTTTTGTTTCCGCATTTTTTCAGGATCGGGGGCACTCATGATCTCTTTTCTGAAAATGATATTTGCAGCACCTTCCGGCCCCATAACGGCAATTTCTGCGGTAGGCCAGGCAAAAACGAAATCGGCCCTGAGATGTCTTGAGCTCATGGCTATATATCCGCCGCCATATGCTTTTCTTAATATAACTGTCATTTTGGGCACGGTTGCCTCGCTGTACGCATAAAGAACCTTTGCGCCATGCCGGATAACCCCTGCGTGCTCCTGGTCGATGCCGGGAAGATATCCGGGAAGATCTACAAGGGTGATTATGGGTATATTGAATGCATTGCAGTAGCGTATAAATCTGGCTGCCTTGTCTGACGAATCCACATCCAGCACTCCGGCAAGAACAAGGGGCTGGTTGGCCACGAAACCGATAGTGTCGCCGTTCATGCGTCCGAAGCCTATTACGATATTTGCGGCCCATAGCTCCTGTATTTCAAAAAAATCGGAGTCATCTGCGATAGCCTTTATTACGTCCCTCACGTCATATGGCTGCTTGGGATCGCCCGGCACAATTTCAGATATATTGTACTCGGGCCTGGGTTCTCCGGGCTCAAACCTTGTTGCTTTCACCGTATTGTTCCTGGGGATAAAAGATACCAGTTTCTTTATCTGGTCAAAACATTCGGCTTCGCTCTTTGAGAAAAAATGGGCATTTCCTGTTATTTCGCTATGCACGCGGGCTCCTCCAAGGTCTTCCATGGAAATTTCCTCACCAAGAACAGTGCGTATTACTTCAGGACCTGTAATAAACATCTTGGAGATCTTGTCAACCACGAAGACGAAATCGGTCAGCGCCGGTGAATAGACTGCTCCCCCTGCACAGGGGCCAAGTATTACGGATATCTGCGGAATGACTCCGGAAGATAATGTGTTCCTGAAAAATATCTCTCCGTAGCCGGCAAGTGAGTTCACGCCCTCCTGGATCCTGGCTCCTCCCGAATCATTGATTCCTATTAATGGAACCTTCATCTTCAGGGCATGATCCATTATCTTTGTTATTTTTCGTGCATGCATCAGTCCCAGCGAGCCTCCTGCAACAGTGAAATCCTGCGCGAAAATACATACGGGTGCCCCGTATATAGTCCCGGTGCCTATAATAACCCCATCTCCATGAAGGATCTTTTTATCCATATCAAAATCCCTCGCTTCATGCTCGACAAACAGGTCGTATTCATGGAATGATTCGGCGTCACATAGTGAAATAATGCGCTCACGGGCTGTCATTTTGCCCATGGCCGTCTGTTTCTCGATTGCTTTATCTCCTCCTCCTTTAAGTACTTCTTCCCTTTTCTTGTGTAATTCAAGGATTTTTCTTTTCAATCCCATAAAGAATATGTTAGGTTAATGATTATTGTGACAGGCCTGACAATTCCCGGACCTTATGCTGGATGCCCCGTCTGGAAATTTTCGAGTACAACGTTACGAAATCAAAACAGATTAAAAAAATTTTCAGCCGGATATGTGCCTAATCCAATGATTAGTGGCCTGACAATTAATCTGAAAGGAAATGAAAATATTTATGCCTGAAAAAACTTTTTTGCCTGCCCGGGCACTTGACATTCTTTTTCGCTGGCCTCCGTTCCGGGCTTTACTTGGGGGCAAGGCGGTATATAACGTATGCTATTGCAGCATAAATGATGTTCGGCAGCCAGACGGCCACCATCGGGCTGAGGAGCCCGCTGACGGCAAACATTGTGCTGAACCGCATGAAAAGGATATACGAGAAGCTTAGCAGCAGCCCGAGTCCGATATGGAATCCGGTGCCTTCCCGTGCTTTCCGGGATGACAGGCTCATGCCTATAAGAGTGAGGATGAAGGTTGAAAACGGGAATGAAATGCGGCTGTAGCGTTCAATCAGGTAAAAGTCAATATTGTCTGCTCCCTGCATTCGCTGCTGTTCTATGAACTCATCAAGCTGGCTCAGGCTCATCGTTTCCACGATGCTTTCGCGACGGTTTAGCTCGGAAGGATGCACGTTAAGCGTAGTATCTATGCTGATTCCCCGTTCTATCCTCTGTCCGCCGGCATCGTAATGCCTGGTCACAAACTGCCTGAGCTCCCATTTGTTTGAAGTGGTATCGTACCTGGCGTAATCGGAAGTTGTTTTCGATACCAGCCTGTTCCCGTCGAATTTTTCAATTGAAAAATAGTATGCGATCTGGGAGGAATGGCTGAAAGAGGAAAAGTAGATATATACGCCTGGTTCTATCTGCTTGTGCACGTTTCTCAAATTGGACCTTGCCGGCTCTCTCCTGTAATATCTTTCCTCAAATTCCAGCCTTTTTTCGTTCGACCGGGGCAGAACAAGATCGCTCATCAGGAAGGCAAAGGCAGCAATTATTGCAGCGGAAATGAAATAGGGGAGCAGTATCCTTCTGAAGCTTACCCCGTTGCTGAGTATTGCAATCATTTCGGTGTTGTATGCCATCTTGGAGGTGAAATAAATGACCGAAATGAAGGTGAACAGCGGACTGAAAAGCACTGAAAAGTAGGGGATGAAATTCAGGTAGTAATCGAAGATTATCGCCCTTAAGGGCGCCTCCCTTTCCATGAAGTTGTCAAGCTTTTCAGCAAGGTCGAAAATCACAGCAATACTGACAATAAGCAGTATTGAATAAAAAAATGTCCCGAGGAATTTTTTTATTATATACCAGTCAAGTATTTTGAGTCCCTTATTGTTCATATCTGTATTGACCCGACAATTTCCGGATATAGAAATTGAGCGTCTGCTGTCGCATTTGGCCGGTCCGGTCCGGCAACAAACGATCATATCTCTTCTCCGCATTCATAGCTTTCGCTGCAAACCGGGAACGACCGAATTTTTCCAGGAATTGAAATTCCCGTCAGTTATTTTCTCCCGGGCCCTGTCCATTAACCATATATAGAACTCCAGGTTATGAAGGCTCGCAATAACCGATCCGAGAATTTCTCCGGAAACGATTAAATGACGTAAATAGGCCTTTGAATATTGTGCTCCCGTGCTGGTTGTCCCCTGTGCATCGACGGGCGAGAAATCATTTTTCCACTTAAGGTTTTTTATGTTAATAATTCCTTCCAGGGTAAAAAGACTGCCGTTTCGACCGTTCCTGGTGGGCATTACGCAATCGAACATGTCGGTGCCGAGTGCGATGCATTCAAGCATGTTGGCAGGGGTTCCCACCCCCATAAGGTACCTGGGTTTTGATTCCGGAAGTATCCTGTTGACAACATCGACCATTTCATACATGATCTCTGCAGGCTCCCCCACTGAAAGTCCGCCGACGGCATTCCCCGCCGCATCAAAGCTGCTGATGTATTCGGCCGACCTGATACGGAGGTCACGGTAAACGCTTCCCTGGACTATTGGAAAAAGGAACTGTTCCTTCCCGTAAAGCGGCTCGGTTTCTCCGTATCTTTTCCATCCCCGTTCCAGCCAGCGGTGGGTCAGGTCCATAGAGTCAAGGGCATATTTGTATTCACATGGCCATGGGGTGCATTCATCAAAAGCCATTATGATATCGGCGCCGATTGTTCGCTGGATATCTATGACATTTTCAGGAGTGAAATTATGGGTGGAGCCGTCTATATGAGATCTGAACACGGCACCTTCGTCCGACAGTCTGCGGTTTTCAGCCAGCGAAAAAACCTGGTAGCCTCCGCTATCGGTAAGCAGCGGCCTGTCCCAGCCCGTAAATTTATGGATCCCTCCTGCCAGGGAGATGGTTTCCAGTCCCGGACGAAGATATAAATGGTAGGTATTTGCAAGGATTATCTCTGCATTTATCCTGTCCTCAAGCTCATGCCTGCCGATCCCTTTGACACTTCCGGCAGTGCCGACCGGCATAAATGCGGGAGTCCTGATGTTGCCGCGGCCGGTTGATATTAATCCTGCTCTTGCTCCGGAGTGCCCGTCAACGGCCGTCAGTTGGAAAAACATAGAGTGGTTTTAAAATTGATTGCCAAATGTACATGAATTTCCCATCAATTGAAAATACATCAGAGAGCAGGACATTGCATGGGTAATCGACCTTCAGGTCAATTTTTTTTATCCGAATTTCCCATCAATTGAAAATCCAACAAAGTGCAATGAATTGCATGGGTAATCGACGAAGTCAAAATACACACAGACGGATGAAAAAATTTTATGTTAA